>JASFJQ010000022.1:0-11884 GCA_050121305.1 Chromatiaceae bacterium | reverse complement strand
TGGCTGACCGCACTGGCGATTCGCCCCAGAGACTGTTCTCTGATCATCGGGTCACGGGCCTCGGCGTAGTGACCGGTGTGAATTTCGATTACCGGGGCGCCCGTCTCCGCCGCGGCCTCCAACTGTTGGGGATCGGCATCGATAAACAGCGATACGCGTATCCCGGCAGCGGCCAATTCAGCGCAATAATCCTTCAGATACGCCATCCCGCCGGCCACATCCAGGCCGCCTTCGGTCGTGAGTTCCTCGCGTTTTTCCGGTACCAGGCAACAATCCCGCGGACGGATCCGTGTCGCGATGCGCAGCATCTCCGGGGTCGCCGCCATCTCCAGGTTCATGCGCGTCTGTAACACCGTGGACAACATTTCCACATCGCGATCCTGAATATGACGTCTGTCTTCACGCAAGTGCAACGTAATCGAATCGGCACCGGCCTGCTCAGCGACCAGGGCTGCCTGAATCGGTTCTGGATAACGCGTCCCCCGCGCCTGCCGCAGCGTCGCGACATGGTCGATATTTACGCCAAGGAGTCTTTCGTATTGGTTCATGGTGCTCCGTTCATCAGTGGTTCGGCGTTACTCAGACTGCATGCTATCAACGGAACAACTCTCTACTGCGCAGTGGTCGGCCATCGAGATGATGATCGAGGATCCGGCGCATCAGCCTTCGCGCCTCGCGCAAGGAGGCTGGTTCGTCAAACTGACCCTCTCTCAGCGCCAACAGGGTCCGGCCGCTCACGCTGTCAGCTGAGCCCTCAGTGCTCGGGACCGCACCCGTTTGCACCTCGTAAGTGTACCTGTTGCTCGCCTCCAGCGGCTGCCCCTGGCTGTCCTGTTCGAGCAGCAGGCCGAGACCGAGATGCCCCAACATCTGGACCTCGAAACGACGCAGCACTGGTTCGGCCGGCAGGCGCTCGCTGAGTCCCCGGATCGCCACGCCATAGTCCTCAAACAGTCCCGCACAGGCATCTTGCCGCGCCGTCAGCTTCTGCACCAGTTCGTTTAAATAAAGGCCACAATACAGATTGCGGCCGGTCAGAGGTCGGAGATGACCGCACGATTCGGCCTTGCTCAGGGTTAACACCTCGCCGCGCCCGCTCAATGCGACCTGCAATGGTTGAAAGGCCTGTACGGGCGTCTGCTGGCGCCTTGCCCGGAGCGCCCCCTTGGCAACACATGCCACGCGACCGCTGTCGCGCGCCAAGAGCTCTATCAACAGGCTGCTGTCACCGTAGCGCCGGGCATGCAAGACATAGGCAGCCTGCAGACTGGCGGCTTGCAACCCGTCAGTCCGAATAGCCGAGTTTGACCAGGCTGGCCTCGTCGCTTGACCAGCTCTTCTTGACTTTGACCCAGACGTCCAGATGCACGCGGGTCTGGAAGAATTCGTTCATTGCCTTGCGCGCCGCCGTCGCCGTTTCCTTCATCGCTTTTCCATCCTTGCCGAGCAGAATTGCTCGTTGGCCTTCGCGTTCAACCCAGATTACCGCAGCGATACGGCAGCGGCCATCGGCCTCCTCGAAGCGCTCTATCTCTACGGTCACCGCATAGGGCAGTTCGCGGTGATAGCGGCGGGTAATCTGTTCCCGGAGCAACTCCGCGGCAAAAAAGCGTTGCGAACGATCGGTGACCTGGTCATCCGGAAAGATCGCCTCGCCCTCCGGCAGCCGGTGTAGGACTGTCTGGATCAATGTCTGCGTATTGTCCCGGCGTAACGCCGATACCGGTACGATGTCTTCAAAGTGGTAGCGATCGCTGAGATCTTGCAGGAATGGCAGGAGTTGTTCTTTGGGTTCGACGAGGTCGACCTTGTTGACTACCGCGATGGTCGGCACGGCAGCCTCCCCGATTGCCCTGAGCACACGTTCATCTTCGGAGGTCCAGGCCAGCGCCTGAACCACGAAAACGATTACATCGACGTCGCGCAGGGCGCTGTACGCGGTTCGATTAAGGTAATGGCCCATTGCCGTGTCGCCGCGATCGTGTATACCCGGTGTATCTACGAAGACGACCTGCCCGCCGTCCTGCGATAGGATGCCGAGAATGCGGTGCCTCGTGGTCTGGGGCTTGTGCGAGGTAATGGCGAGCTTCTGGCCGATGAGGCTGTTCAACAGTGTAGATTTGCCGACATTCGGCCGTCCGACCAGGGCCGCATACCCGCTGTGAAAACTCATCAGGTGACATCCTCGAGCTGGTGCAGCATGGCGCGTGCGGCGGCCTGTTCGGCCCTACGGCGGCTCGCACCTTCGCCCTCGGTGTCGTCGCTGAGCCCGGTACGGCAAACCACTCTGAACATCTGATCGTGTTGATCTCCGGTGACGTCGATTACGTCATACCGGGGCAGTGGCTCCCCCCGCGCCTGTAGCAGCTCCTGCAGCCGGGTCTTGGGGTCCTTTTTTCGCGCCTCGGGCGCTGGCTTGGTCAGTCGATCACCCAATAATCGCCGCACCAGGGCGCGCGCCTCTCCCATACCACCATCGAGATAGACCGCGGCGATTATCGCCTCGACGGCATCCGCGAGAATGGAATCGCGCGTCTGACCGCCACTGCGCAGCTCGCCGGAGCCTAATTTCAGAATGCTGCTCAATCGCAGCTCGCGGGCTATCTGGGCCAGGGTCTCCCGCTTGACCATATGAGCCCGCATACGACTGAGCTGCCCTTCGCTGGCATCAGGCATCTGGGCGTACAGATTGTCGGCCACTTCAAAGCCGAGTATCGCGTCGCCCAGAAACTCCAGGCGTTCATTATTCTTGGCGCCGAGGCTGCGATGCGTAAGGGCCCGTTCGAGCAATCCTAAGTCATTGAATTGATAAGCGATGCGCTCCTGCAATCGCTTCATGGGGGCGGGATCAGCGCCGACTCGGAAAACACCATCAGGATAGACACATTGCCGGCAACGGGCTTACGCACCTCGTAATCGACGATGAAACGGGTACCGAACTTCTCTTTCTTGAGCTTGATCGAGTTCCGGTCGAATTCGTAGACACTGTTGATCTTCAGGCGCTTTATGAAGGATTTCTTCATCTCCGAGGCCGACATCTTTCTGACGCTGCGATCGTTCTCCATATTCGTCAGAACCTGCTTGATCGAGTAATTCTCCACGTAGGTGGGAATCATCTTGATCCCGATCAGGATGAAAAATACCAGGATACCCAGCACGACGAGCCAGGACAGCATCGTCATACCAGTTTGTTGCTTGGGCAGAGCTCTTGGGTTCATGAAATTGGATCCTGCGCTGACAATCAATAGTTTAACGGCAGATACGTCACCGAGCTTGAAAAGCTATTTTTTTCAATCCGCTATTGAGCCCAGCCGGCTGAGTCCGAGGAATCCGGTACGCTGCCAATCCCAGCTCAACCAGACAAAGAACGCCTTGCCCACTAGGTTCTCCTCGGGCACGAAGCCCCAGCAGCGACCATCGTTGCTATCGTCCCGGTTGTCCCCGACCATAAGATAGTGACCCTCTGGCACGCTGACCTCGCGGTAGCCCAGGAAGTCGCAAGAGGGGTTGAAATCCGGTGCCAGCGGATTGACGAGCACGGAATGCTCGTGATCCCCGAGAGTCTCCCGGCCTTCGATGGAGCCCAGCGCCCGCATCCCCGAACCCTCCGGGCGGTATTGGCCGATCGGCTCGATGGGCGCCGGCTCGCCATTGATGAACAGTGTCTTGTTCTGATAGCGCACGCGATCGCCCGGCAATCCGACCACCCGCTTGATGTAATCCAGGCGCGGATTGACCGGCCATCGAAATACCACGATATCGCCGCGCTGGGGCTCACCCAGATCGAGCAGCTTCGTCTTGGTGACCGGTAGGCGGAGCCCGTAGGTGAATTTGTTGACCAGGATGAAATCACCCACCAGCAGGGTCGGCATCATCGAACCGGAGGGGATACGGAAGGGCTCAACCAGGAAGGCGCGCAACAACAGCACGATCAAAAAAATCGGGAAAAACGAACGCGCATACTCAACAGTCGTGGGCAGTTTGTCCTGACCCTTGCCCTTGATCAGCCGATACAGCAACCAGACTGTGCCGCTGACGACCGACGCGAGGGCCAGCGCCGGCTCGATGCCGAAGGTCATTACGACCCAGATCAGCAGGGCAAAAAAGGCGAGTATCAGGGTTGTTTGCATTCTACTTCCTCGCCCGGCAATCTCACCGGGATGTGGGATTTTGCGGCGATAGGGCCAAGCAGCCTAGGTGATAGTCTGAAAAGGCATAGCCGTCGCTATGGTTTGAGAAGGATCGCCCGAGATGCGAAGGGCAAATCGTTCCAAAACCCACATAGAACAGGCTGTCATTCACCCAAGGGCACAAGTCTGAACCTAACACCATGTTGCGAAGCCTATTTTCAAATGGCGGTCGTTCGCCTCGTGAGATGTCGGGCTGAACCGCAAGGCCCGTCCGTGCGGTGCCTTTAATTCCACTCAATTGTCCTTACCTACTTGCAGCACCGCGAGAAACGCCTCTTGCGGAATCTGGACTCTACCGACCTGCTTCATGCGCTTCTTTCCGGCTTTTTGTTTCTCGAGAAGCTTGCGCTTGCGCGTGACGTCACCACCGTAGCACTTCGCAGTCACGTTCTTGCGCAATGCCTTGACGGTAGAGCGGGCGATGACCTTGCTGCCGATCGCCGCCTGGATGGCGACCTCGAACATCTGGCGCGGGATGATTTCCTTCATCCGCTCTGTGAGCTCGCGCCCACGCGTCTCTGCGGTGTCGCGATGCACGATGAGCGACAGTGCATCGACCCGCTCGGTGTTGATCAGGATATCCAGCTTTACCAAGGATGCGGCCTCGAAGCGCTTGAATTCGTACTCAAACGACGCATAGCCGCGACTGACCGACTTGAGTCGGTCGAAGAAATCGAGCACGACTTCATTCATCGGCAATTCGTAGACCAGTTGAACCTGCCCTCCCAGATACTGAAGGTTCTTTTGTGAGCCACGTTTCTCGACGCACAGACCTATAACATTGCCCAGATGGTCCTGCGGCACCAGAATATGGGCCTCAATGATGGGCTCACGGATTTCCCGGTACTTGCCAGGCTCCGGCAATGTCGCCGGATTGTCGATCTGGATGACGCTGCCATCATTCATCTCGACCTGGTAGATAACGGTCGGTGCGGTCGTTATCAGGTCTAAATCGTACTCACGCTCCAGGCGCTCCTGGACGATTTCCATGTGCAGCATGCCGAGGAAACCGCAGCGGAAGCCGAACCCGAGTGCCTGCGAGGTCTCGGGTTCGTAGTGCAAGGCTGCGTCGTTGAGCTTGAGCTTCTGCAATGCGTCGCGAAAGGCGTCGTAGTCATCGGAGCTGACGGGATAGAGGCCTGCGAATACGCGCGGGTGCACAGCGCGGAAGCCCGGTAGGGGCTCGGCGGCCCTGTCTTTTTCAAGGGTCAATGTGTCCCCGACCGGGGCGCCATCCACCTCCTTGATGCCGGCGATGACGAACCCAACCTCCCCGGTGCCGAGCATTTTCGTCTCCAGGCGCTTGGGCGCAAACACGCCCACTTTCTCGACCTGATAGACGCGTCCTGTAGACATGACCCGCATCTTGTCCTTCGGACTGATGGCGCCGTTGACTACCCGGATCAACGAAATGACGCCGACGTAGGAGTCGAACCATGAATCGATGATCAGCGCCTGGAGTGGCGCGTCGGCGTTGCCACGGGGGGGCGGTATATGCGCAACCAGTGCCTCCAAGAGGTCGGGGATGCCCAGACCGGTCTTGGCGCTTACGTGCAAGGCGTCAGCGGCCTCAATGCCGATGATTTCCTCGATCTCGGTTACGACACGCTCGGGTTCGGCCGACGGCAGATCGATCTTGTTGAGGACCGGCAAGACCTCCAGGCCTTGCTCGATCGCGGTATAACAGTTCGCGACGCTCTGGGCCTCCACGCCCTGCGCGGCATCGACCACCAGGAGCGCCCCCTCGCAGGCCGCCAGCGAGCGCGATACCTCATAGGAAAAATCGACGTGTCCCGGTGTATCGATAAAGTTCAGCTGGTAGGTCTCGCCGTTGTTGGCGACGTACTTCAGGGTTACCGACTGGGCCTTGATGGTGATCCCGCGCTCGCGCTCCAGGTCCATGGAATCGAGCACCTGGTCTGCCATTTCGCGCTCGCTCAGGCCGCCGCACACCTGAATGAAGCGATCGGCGATGGTCGATTTCCCATGGTCGATGTGCGCGATAATGGAAAAGTTTCTGATGTGGCTGAGATCAGTCATGGAGGTCCGTCAAGGGAAGCCGGGGCGTACGAAAAAACGGAACTTTCCGACGGAAAGTTCCGTTTAGCTGTGAACCGAGGCCAAAGCGCCGCGATTATAGCGGATTCACCATGTCACCGAAATACTGCGCCAGCCGCTCCGGATCCGGCGCCAGGCTGCAGATCGTCTGTGTGCCCGCCAGCAGCACCGGGACGCGCTGCCCGTAGGCCTCGCGCCACTCGTCACGCCGGTCGACATCACGCCACTCCACGCGCTCCACCTGCTCCGGCCACCGCCGGTGAAGCAAGGCCGCCAGCTCTTCGCAGAGGTGGCAGCCGTCGCGGTAGTAGCAAACCAGATCCGTCAATCTAGCCTGGCAGCCGCAGCGCCATGAACAGCGGGTTATCGCCGCGCCTTACCAGTACCGCGACCGTGCGCTTCTCTTCCGCCGCCTCGATCAACTCACGCAGGTGCTCCGCGTTCTTCACCTCTACACCATCGAACATCAGCACGATATCGCCACGGCGGATACCGGCATCCTGCGCGGCACCGGGGGAGATATCGCTGATCAGCGCCCCGCCGCTCTCCTCCAGGCCCAGCTCCTCGCGGACCTCGGGCTCGATATCGATCACCGCGAGTCCCAGCTGCTCGATCTGGGCCGGCTCGGCCTTCGCAGGTATCTCCCGTGCCTCGGGCTCGTCATCCGGCAGCCGACCGACAAAGACGTCGATATTGCGCCGCTTCCCGTCACGCAGCACACGCAAGGTGGCCTTTTCGTCAATCCGGGTGGTCCCTACCAGAGGCGGTAGCTGACTCGAGTTCAGGAGTTTCGTGCCGTTGAAAGCCAGAATTACATCGCCGACCCGCAAACCGGCCTTTTCTGCAGGCGAATCCGGCATGACCCTCGATACCAATGCGCCATGTGGCTGATCGAGTCCAAAGGACTCGGCCAGGTTTCGATCGACGTCCTGGATCAGCACGCCGAGGAAGCCGCGTTCGACCCTCCCCTTCTCGCGGAGTTGATCGGCGACATTCACCGCAAGCTCGATGGGGATGGCAAAGGACAACCCCATAAAACCCCCGGTCCGGCTGTAGATCTGTGAATTGATACCGACGACCTCGCCGTCGAGGTTGATCAACGGCCCGCCGGAGTTGCCTGGATTGATTGCCACATCGGTCTGGATGAAGGGGACGTAGTTCTCGCTCGGCAGGCTGCGACCCTTCGCACTGACGATTCCCGCCGTTACCGTGTGATCAAAGCCGAATGGCGAGCCGATGGCGAGCACCCATTCGCCGACCTTGAGGTCGCTGCTCTTTCCGACTTTGACGGTGGGAAGATCGGTTGCGTCGATCTTGATCAAGGCGACGTCACTGCCCTTGTCCGAGCCGATGACCTTGGCGTCATAAAAGCGCCGGTCACTGAAACGCACCTGGATCTCGTCGGCATCGGCCACGACATGATGATTGGTCAGGATGTAGCCATCGGGAGAGATCACAAAACCCGATCCGAGTGATCGACTCTCGCGCTCACGGCCCCCGAAGTCTTCGATCCCGCCCTCGCCTTCGCCGAAAAAGTGCTTGAACAGCTCGTTGAAAGGCGAGCCCTCCGGGATCTCCGGGAGCTTGAAGTCCTTGGGCATGCTTTGCCGGACCATGCCTTTCTGCTGCGTGCTGATATTGACGACCGCCGGGCTGTTGGCCGCCGAGAGCTCGGTGAAGTCCGGCAGCCTGTCGGCCTGCGACGCGCCGGCCGCTAGCAGCAGCGCAAATAGCCAGCCGAGCGGCTGAAATTGGGTTCGATTCGTCATCATTTGGTGCATTCCTAGTCTCTAAAATGAGGCAGTTGCGACTGCGATATCGCGAGGTCGCCGAGCGGATACGATGCCGGCGTTTGTATCACGCGCAGGAGGCGTATCCCGTGACGATCACCTGCGAGACGGGTGGCGGCTCGGCGACGCACGAACGCCAGGGCAGCGGTCAGGGCCGTGAGACCGCCCAGAATGCCGCCAAGTTCCGGGTGTAAGCCGAGCCTTGAAAACGCCGCTTCACCCAGGACCCCCCCGGCAAGCAGCCCCGCCAGAGGGAGTGCGTACAGCAGCAGGGAACTGCGCTGCAGCAGTTGTTCGTCTACCCCGACGATAACTGCGTCGCCGGGGCGGGCACCGATGCCGTTGTCGACGAAGAACGTGGTCTCGCGTCTGGGAAACAGGGCTGTGATCCATTTCGTGCTGCAGCCGCCGTGGGCGACACAGGAACCACAGGAAAGGTTATGGTCTGGGGCAATTTGCGCCCGACCACCCTCGGCGCGCAGGACACGTCCGCGCTGTTCGATCACGGCCCGGCAGCCCGAATATGCTGGGCGAACATCTGCAGCGTCTTGATCGGCACCTCGCCGACGACGATCACCTCGTGCTTGTCCAGAGAGCGGCCAATGGCGCTCGCTGCCCCCCGCTGGGAGACCCCGTCAAATTCGAGGCCATGCCTGGCGGGCTGCACGTAGACCGAAACAGTGGCCAATCCGTCCGAAAAAATAAAATGCTCGAGTGGGCCATCCGCCGAGTTATCGGCCCGACGGCGGTGCACGTTCAGCTGAAAACCGGGAGGCAGCTCGTCGAACATCCAGGCCGGCGGCGCGAGCCGCTCGCTGGGCGAGTCCTCGACCGGCTCAGCCTGAGCCTTCTGCATCGCAGAGATATCGCGTTCGATCGGGGTAGTCGCCTTACCGACCCGAAGCTCGACGAACATCATCTGCGAGACGACCCGCTCGACATCATCGAGCATAACTGATCGCAATGGCAGGTTGCTGACCTTATCGACGTACAGCCGATAGCCGAAGCGAAGGTCGTCGCGTGGCTGTATCAGCAACTGATGCGCCTCTCTGCCCGCCACACGGGCCGGCTCAAGCACATCGACGCGATAGGTGGCATCGAGTTGCGCCCCGCTAACCCCGCGCAGAGGCGAAAAGGACCTTCCATTGGCGCGACGCCCGATATTGATGTGTTGGTCTTTCCCAGGCAGCAGGCAGGCGATCGCCTCGTCGCTGCGGATGAATTCCCGCGGTTCGCCGTTCAGCGCGACTACACGCTCTTTCTCTGCACCGCCATCGACACGATGGACGATATACATCGCATCGAGCTGCTCACCCGACTGCACGACGAAACGCCCTTCATAGTCGAGTGTGCGTACTGCCTCGTTCATGCGCTCGAGCAGTTCGTGTGCGGACAAACCTCCGGCCTGGGTAGCGACCGACAGCAGCAGGCCGCCGAGCCCGATAGCCGCGACCCTAGCGTTCGCCATAGTTTGTGAAAACGATGTGCGGCACCGGGCCGTGGATCCCGGTTCGACCGCCGAACTCATGATGCTCGATCACCAGTCGGTTGAGCCGCTCCTCGAGGTCCGTGTTGAGCGCCTGCCAGCGCACCCCCGATCCGGTCGCCCCGGGCGCTCGGCTGCTCGCCGGCGCCGTCGCTGCCGCGAGCGTCGGCGGCAGCGTGGCCTGCTCCGGGCCGGCAGCCGCCAGCTGCATCGGCTGCGCACGCTCCTCCGATGAGGTCAGGAGCTGTGGCGCCACGACTACGGCCAGCGTGGCGACCGAGGCGGCCACCGCCAGGCCGGCGGCAGGCCGCAGCCATTGTTGCGCGCGCCGCCGGGGCGCCAGAGTCACGGGCTCCACCTTGAGCGCCTCCTGAACCTGAGCAGAGACCTGTAGCGCCAGCACGGCAGATTCGCCGCGCATGACGTCCCCGATCAGACGGTAGCGCCCAAACCGCTGCCGCTCCTCCTCATCCGCTGCCAAACTCGTAAAGACGGCCGTTTGCTGGGGTGAGCGGTCAAGCTCTCCGTCAAGCAACGCAGAGATCAACTCACCGGTTGTCGTGTTCTTCACCCTGATTCCTCATCTACGGTGCCAATAAGGGCCTCAACCTGGCATCGATCGCCTCGCGGGCCCGGAAGATACGTGATCGCACGGTGCCGATCGGGCACTCCATCGCCTGTGCGATCTCTTCGTACGTCAATCCATCCAACTCTCGGAGCGTTATCGCTGTCCTGAGATCGTCCGGAAGCTCATCCAGTGCCTTTTGAATGGTCACCGCGATCTCTCGCTGTAGTGCCAAACGTTCCGGCGTGTCCGTCTCCTTCAGCGGCGTGCCCAGGTCCATCTGCTCTGCGGTCTCAGCCTCGATATCGTCTCCCGGTGGTCGCCGTGCCTGGGCCGCCAGATGGTTCTTGGCCGTGTTGATCGCCACCCGGTACAGCCAGGTGTAGAACGCACTGTCGCCGCGGAACTTCGGCAGCGCACGATAGGCCTTGATGAACGCCTCCTGGGTGACGTCCAACACCTCGGCCTGGTCGCGAACGTAGCGGGAGATCAGGTTTGCCACCTTGTGCTGGTATTTCAATACCAGCAGGTCGAAGGCCTTTTTGTCTCCGCGCTGGACCCGCTCCACCAGAAGCTGATCGGCTTCCTTTTCCGAACTCACACCGAGGGCGCTCCAGACCGCAACTGAAAGCGCGCAGCCGATCCGCCTGTATTGACCAGGGCACGCAGGCAAAGTTCTCCGACCTGAGGAAAAAACGCGAGTTCGGGCATGATTTGCTCTATGCGACAGTCCAGGCTGCTGGTCGGGGCTCGTGTCACCCCAGCGTGACGCCACCCAGCGTAGCGTCTACTCTTGCGAATGCGAGCAGAAGTATAAAGCTTAATTATGGCCGCACGGCCAAGGGCTATCAATCGACATGAACCAACCACACAGCCTGGTTTTTGACGTCTTGATCATCGGTAGCGGGGCGGCCGGCCTCAGCCTGGCGCTGCGCCTCCCTCTGGGCGTCAGCGTCGGTTTGGTCTCCAAACGCGAGCTGGAAGAAGGCAACACGCTGTACGCCCAGGGCGGCATCTCAGCCGTGCTGGGGACCCATGATTCCATCGACTCTCACGTGCAGGATACCCTGGATGCTGGCGGGGGATTATGCGACGAGGCAATCGTGCGCATGGTCGTCGAACACGGGCCAGGCAACATAGGATGGCTGTTCGACGAAGGCGTCGAGTTCACCCGGTCGCCGCCGACCGGTGATTCCGGTTACCACCTCACCCGCGAGGGCGGACATAGCCGTCGCCGGGTAGTCCATGCAGACGACGCCACCGGGCGCGCCGTTGAGACGACCTTGGTCGGGCGGCTCGACTCGCACCCGAATGTCAGCGTCTTGGAGCATCATATTGCCATCGATCTGGTTTGTGGCGAGCACAACGAGGAGCGGCGTTGTCATGGTGCCTACCTGCTGAATATCGCCTCCGGCCATGTCATCAACGCGGCCGCGCGCTGCGTCGTGTTGGCCACCGGCGGTGCCAGCAAGGTCTATCTCTACACCAGCAATCCGGACGTCGCCACCGGTGACGGTATCGCGATGGCGTGGCGCGCCGGTTGTCGCGTAGGCAACATGGAGTTCATCCAGTTTCATCCGACCTGCCTATACCATCCCGCGGCGAAATCCTTTCTGATAAGCGAGGCCGTTCGCGGTGAGGGGGGGAAGCTACTGCTGCCGGACGGTTCCCGATTCATGGATCGCTTCGATGAGCGCGCCGAGCTGGCGCCGCGCGATATCGTGGCCCGAGCGATCGATCATGAGATGAAACGCCTCGGCATTGAATGCGTTTATCTGGACATCAGTCATAAACC
>JASFJQ010000021.1:0-11929 GCA_050121305.1 Chromatiaceae bacterium | reverse complement strand
AAGACCTGCGCCAGCTCTCGCCCAAGAATGATGCGAAACTTGCCTGCCTCGAGATCGCCAAGCTCACCTGCGATCATATGCGCAGCGACATCCACCACCTCGGATTCCAACGCCGGATCGACCCCGCGTATCACTGCGCCGGTGACCTCACGCTGGTGACTTAGCATCGCCTGGCCCTCGACATAGGGCGCTGCGCCGATCACACGCGGATGTCGACTGGCCAGGACCATCGCATCCTGCCAGTCGCGCATGCGTCCATCGAGCGCCCGAACGTCGCCGTGCGAGGCCATGCCGAGGATGCGCTCGCGAACCTCCTTGTGAAAGCCATTCATCACCGAAAGCACGGTGATCAAGACGACGACACCCAGTGCAATGCCCAAGGTAGAGATCAGCGAGATAAAGGAAATAAAGTGATTGCGTCGTCGTGAGCGCGTGTAGCGGAGACCGACGAACAAGGACAGCGGACGGTACATGGAGCGAATTAAATCACAAAGCAGGATACTCCGAGGCGTGAATAACCGCCGATTGGTTTGTCCTTTGCTGTTTCGTAGTTAAACTCACACACAGGGGTGGATAATCTCGGCGGCCCAGTGCCTGCCGTGCGGCCTGCCCCGATTGAGGTCCATCAGTGGAGTTGAAAATGAAAGGACTAGGTTTGGCCGTGATGCTTGTCGGCGCCACGAGCATGAGCGCATACGCAGATGTACTGTTGTTGGAGGCCATCGAGGCCGCGCCGCCCAATAGCAGCAGCGGGGTAATGCGTCCGAGCAGCGGCACCAGCATGACCAACGTCAAGGCGAAGTATGGCGAACCCGAAACGGTCAAAGACGCCGTTGGAGAACCACCGATTACCCGCTGGGTCTACCCAGACTACACGGTCTACTTCGAGCATCAGAACGTAGTCGAAGTCGTGGTTCATCGTTAGGTGCCCGAGCGGGCCGGGTGCCGGCTGCCGGCGGAATGGGAACCACAGTCCGGTGTCATGCTCACCTGGCCTCACGCGAATACCGACTGGGCCCCCCGTCTCGATGACATCTACCCGGTGTTTGCGGCCATCGGGTCCGCAATCGCCGTGGGGGAATTGTTGCTGTCGGTCTGTCGATCGGCGGCACATGCGGCGACCATCCGCCAGTGGTTGCTGCACAGCGGCGCGCCTGCCGATCGATTGCGCTTTTGCATCGCCGACAGCAACGACACCTGGGCGCGTGATCACGGCCCGGTGACCACGCTGGTCGACAATACCCCGCTGTTGAATGATTTTGGCTTCAATGGCTGGGGCGGCAAGTTCGATGCCGAATTGGACACCGCGATCACCGGCCGGCTGCAGTCAGCCGGGGTGTTCGCCGACGCCGAGGTCCGGCAGCGGCCGCTGGTGCTCGAAGGCGGCGCGCTCGAGACCGACGGCCTAGGCACCCTGCTGGCCACTCGGTCCTCGGTAGTCACGCCCACCCGGAACCCCGGGCACGGCACCCGCGATATCGAAGGGCTACTCGGGGCATGGCTCGGGATCGACCGGTTCTTGTGGCTGGACCACGGGGATCTCAGCGGCGACGATACCGATGGCCATATCGACACCTTGGCACGCTTCGTCGATCCGCAGACCATCGTCTATACGACCGCGCCCCCCGGGGATCCCGACCATGGCGAACTTGAGGCCATGGCGGAACAGCTACATGGGCTGCGGGACCGCGCCGGCAATCCCTATCGCCTGCTGCCTCTGCCATTCCCGGGTGTTCATCGCGCCAGCGACGGCCGTCGGCTGCCCGCGACCTACGCCAATTTCCTGATCGTCAACCACGCCGTTCTGTTACCGATCTACCATGTCGACCAGGATGAACTGGCGATAGACGTGCTGAAGGCGGTCTTCCCGGATCGCCGCATCGTCCCGGTCGATTGCCGCGCGATCATCGAACAGAACGGCAGTCTGCATTGTCTGACGATGCAGCTGCCGGCACCGCTGGCACTGCGCAGCAGCCAGGAGTTCATTGCCGCATGAACCACTCGCCGGTTCGCATTGCCCTGATCCAACACGCCGACCAGGGCGACGTTGACGCCAATCTCGACCTCATCGCCGATGAAACCGCGGTGGCCGTGCGCAATGGTGCGCAACTGATCCTGCTGCAGGAGTTGCACAATGGCCCCTATTTCTGCCAGACCGAGGATCCGGCCCAGTTCGACCGCGCCGAGCCGATCCCAGGACCAAGTACCGAGCGCCTCGGCGAAATCGCGCGCGTTCATGGCGTGGTCGTCGTGGGCTCGCTGTTCGAACGCCGAGCACCGGGTCTTTATCACAATACCGCCGTGGTTCTGGAGCGCGACGGCAGCCTGGCCGGCCGGTATCGCAAGATGCATATCCCCGACGATCCCGGTTTCCATGAGAAATTCTACTTCACGCCGGGCGACCTCGGCTTTGTGCCGATCGACACCTCGCTGGGCCGCCTCGGTGTGCTGGTCTGCTGGGATCAGTGGTACCCGGAGGCGGCGCGATTGATGGCACTCGCCGGCGCCGAGATGCTGCTCTATCCGACCGCCATCGGTTGGGACATGCGCGATGACCAGCCCGAACGCGAGCGTCAGCGTGACGCCTGGCATATGGTGCAGCGGGCCCATGCGGTGGCCAATGGAATTCCCGTGCTCGCCTGCAACCGCGTGGGTCACGAGGCATCGCCACGCAGCCCAGACCCCGGCATCCAGTTCTGGGGCGGTTCCTTCGTCTGCGGACCGCAGGGAGAATGGCTCGGGCGCGCCGGCGAGAGCGCCGCGACATTGGTCGTCGATGTCGACAGAGGCCGCAGCGAGACAGTGCGCCGGATCTGGCCTTTCCTGCGTGACCGCCGCATCGATGCCTATCGGGGACTGCAGCGACGCCTCATTGATTGATTGTTGACGGTATTTGTCGGCTATTTATACTCCCTGCACCGAAGAATCAGGAGTTGCTAATGAATGCCGCCGAATCCGCCGGGGAAACCGAGCTGCAGCGGATGATGTTTTCCATCATCCAGCGCATCGCCACCGGGCCTGATCTGTCCAAGGACATCAGCGAAGAAGAGGCCCGGCTGGGCATGCGCGGTGTACTCAGCGGCGAGATCGACCCGGTCCGCGCCGGGATCTTTCTTATCGCGCTGCGCATGAAGCGCGAGACCCCGGAGGAGAACCGCGGCGTACTGCAGGCCATCCTCGATGCGCGCGAGGTCGTCACGGCCGATGTCGACGAGGTCGTCGATATCGCCGATCCCTACGACGGCTACAATCGCACGATTCCGGCCTCGCCCTTCCTGGCCCCTCTGCTTGCCGAGTGCGGTATCCCGGCCTTCAGCCACGGATTAGAAACGGTCGGGCCCAAATTCGGCATCACCCACCGCCATGTACTCGCGGCCGCCGGCGTGGATGTCGATCTGACCACGGCGCAGGCGGCGGCGCGTCTCGCCGATCCTGCTATCGGTTGGGCCTATGTGGATCAGGCCAGCTATGCGCCGGGGCTTCACGATCTCATCGAGCTGCGCCAGCGCATGGTCAAGCGCTCGGTGATCACTACGGTGGAGGTCCTCAGCCGCCCGATCATCGGCCGCCACAAGACCCACTTCGTGACCGGCTATGTCCACAAACCCTACCCGCCGGTCTACGCCGACCTGGCCCGTCACGCCGGTTTTGACTCGGCGCTGATCATCCGCGGTGTCGAGGGCGGCGTGATCCCTTCACTGCGACAGGCCGGCAGATACTTCGCCTATGTCGACGGGGGTGCCGAAGTCGGCTTCGACATCGACCCCAGCATGCTCGGCATCGATCAGGCGTATCGTGCCGTCCCGATCCCCGCTGACATTCCGCAGAGTGCCAAGGGCGAAGGGGCCGTTTGCCTGACCGATGTCGAGGCAGGTGCGCGCAGGGCGGCCGAATTTGGCCTGGCGGCCCTGCGGGGGGAAAAAGGCCCCACCTATGATTCCCTGCTGTACGCCGCCGCCCTGGTCCTTAGGCATTTGGGCAGGGCCGAGGACATCGGCGCGGCCGCCGATCAGGTGCGCGCGGTGCTGGACAGCGGCCGCGCCGCCGCGCGGGTGCGCTAGATGGCCAAGGACGCCTGGACCGCGGTCGCCGAGACGAATGAACTGGGTGTCGGCCAGATGAAGCCCTTCACGCTCGATGGCCGGCGCCTACTGTTGGTCAATGCCGACGGCGATTACTTCGTGATCGACGAGATGTGCAGCCACGAGGACTACTCCCTCGCGCTGGGCTGCATCAAGGGTGCGCGTATCAAGTGCTCCCTGCATGGCAGCTATTTCGATCTGGCCACCGGGCAGCCCCTGGATGAACCCGCCGATGAGCCCATCGGCACCTATCCGGTAAAGCTCGAAGGCAGCCGCATCTGGACCCGACTGGACTGACCGATCCGCTCACAGCGTGTCGAGCCAGGCCGCCACGACGTCGAGCAATGCCTGGCCACGATCGACAAAATAGTGCTCCGCCTCGGGGACCACGATCTGGGCACTGCGGGCGTTCCCGCCGCGCTGCATAGCCTCCCGGCGCTCTGGTGCCAGACGTTGCACGTTCGGGAAATCCAGTTCCGCGTAGACATCGAGGACCGGTATGGTCAGTTTGTCCAGGGCAAAGGGCTCGCGCAGTGCCTGGCCGATATCGACCGCGCCCATGCCGATCCCCACGAATGCATCGAACTGCACCGGGGCGGTGTCGCCACGCGCATGCATCCAATGCTGCGCCATATGGGTGCCGCAGCTATGCGCCAGGATGACCAGCTTGCCACCCGACGTCGCGCGCGCGAAGGCGATCGCGGCCTCGATCCGCGGGATGGCGTCGTCGAATATCTCGAAATAGTCGTAGTAGGTCGCATCCTTGGCCAAGACCGGCAGCTGGATCGCCAGGCTATTCCAAGCGTGTTCGACGAGACCGACGCGCAGCGGGTGAACGACGTTGGCCCAATTGGGATGCAGGCCACGGCCATGCAGTATCAACACCGTGCCATTGGCGGGCGACACGGCGGTCTCGGTATAGATGCCCAGGAACGAGAGACCGTCCCCGGTCTCGATCTCGACCGGTTCGCCGTCGAGGATAGCGTCCACGATCTCGGCGGCCATACGCTGCTCGCGTGCCAGGTCCGGCTCGCCGGGCGACGCCTGTCCGGCACCCACCGTCGCCGCGCAGAGCCAGGCCAGAAACGCCTTAAGGGCCGTTCGCCAAAGATTCATCGATCCAATTCCTGTACGACTCACGAGACGATACCCGTCGCTCCCCGGAATCTGCCACAACTCGCCCGCCACGGAAACTGGCGGGCGCCTGCGCGGAATCTAGAGCAGTTTCAGCAGCTTGAAACGAGAGTGGTCGATGCGGGAGGGTTAAAGATTGGGTTATAGTTGCGGCAACCGCATCAGCCAGCGGGCAGCCGGTCAGGTGCCTTTTGGCGTTGAACGACAACAAGAATTCGACCTGCACGAGGAGCAACCACGCATGAGAGCCAAGACGATTTGCACCTTCATCCTGGCCGCCGTCGCCGGTACGTTGGCCGTGGAAACGGCTGCGGCCGACCTCGCGGTGGGCATCACCCGCTCGATGGACAAGTTCGAGGGCACGATCGATGGCAAGCAGATCACCATCATGCGCAATCAGGATCGATCGGCGACCGTGAATCCCGCATTTGCGAAGACCTCGCGCAAGTGCCCGCCATTCTGCATCCAACCCGGCCGCCTTGCCCCCGGCGTCGAGACCATCGGTGAACTGGAGGTCATCGATTACGTCAAAAAGATGGCCGATGGTGACAAGAGCATCCTGCTGATCGATTCACGTACCCCTGACTGGGTAGCCAAAGGCACGATACCGGGCGCGGTGAATGTGCCCTGGACGAGGCTCAACCCGGCCAAAGGCGCGGATCCGATCTCGATCAGCGAGATCCTCATCGGCCAGTTTGGTGCCCGGGAGATCGAAGGCCTGTGGGACTTCAGCGACGTGAAGACCCTGGTGATGTTCTGCAATGGCGCCTGGTGCGGACAATCGCCCAACAATATCGACAACCTGCTGCGCTTCGGCTATCCGCCGCACAAGATCAAATGGTACCGCGGCGGCATGCAGGACTGGGAGATCCTCGGCCTCAGCACGGACAAGCCATAACGCGATTCCCGGGCCTGTTCCGGTCGTCGCAGAGAGCCCGCCGACCGGCGAAAACGGTCGGCGCGGCGTCCAACTGTCGTGGCGGTTGTGCGAAAATGCCGCATGTTCCCGATCCCGATCGACCTTGTGAGTTCCGCAGTACCCCCTCTGCCCCAATCGACTTCTCCCCTCGTACGCTGGGGTCATTGCATCGGCGCCGCTGCCGGATACGCGATCGCCAAGGCGGCCGGGGAGGCAACGACGCCCTTGGTCGTCGTTACACCGGATGTCCAGACAGCCAATCGGCTGATGGAAGAGATCCGTTTTTTTCTCGACGATCCGGCGCACGAGGTATTGAACTTTCCCGACTGGGAGACGCTGCCGTACGACGTCTTCTCGCCGCTACCTGAACTTGTCTCGCAGCGCCTGCTAACGCTGCATCGCCTGCGCCGGCTGTCGAAGGGTGTCGTGGTCGTCCCGGTGGCGACGCTGATGCAGCGCCTTGTGCCGCAGGACTTCCTCGACGCCAACAGCCTGATCTTGGCGGTTGGCGACGAACTGGATCTCGGAGACTTGCGTCGGCGCCTGGAGGCCGCCGCTTATCAATGCGTATCGCAGGTGATGACGCATGGTGAATTTGCTATCCGTGGCTCCCTGATCGACCTCTTCCCCATGGGCAGCGACTGCCCGTATCGCATCGATCTTTTCGACCAGGAGATCGATTCGATCCGCGTCTTCGATCCAGAGACCCAACGCACCACCGAGAAGATCGAGCGCGTCTCGCTGCTACCCGCACGCGAGTTCCCGCTCGACGAGGCGGCGGTCAAGCGCTTTCGCCGTGCCTACCGGGAACGTATTGAGGGCGATCTGCAGCGCAGTCTGATCTATCGCGGTGTCAGCGAGGGGCAGTTGCCGGGCGGCATCGAGTATTACCTGCCGCTGTTTTTCGAAACCACCGCGACCTTGTTCGACTATCTGGCACCGAGCAGTGTGATGATCTCGGATCACCGGCTGCCCGATCAAGCCAGGGATTTCTTCGACGGCATCGTTGAGCGCTATGAACAGCGGCGTTATGACATTGAACGGCCTCTGCTGGCGCCATCGATGCTCTATCTCGAGCCCGACGAGCTGCTGACCAATCTCAACCGACATGGCCGCATCGAATTGCAGTCGGGCAGTACCGATTGCGCGTCGTCCGCGGCAGTAGATTGTTTTGACCTCCCCAGCAGGCGGGTCCCGCCGGTCGGTATCCAGGCGAAGGCCGCTGATCCGGCACAGGCGCTCAGGACGGCGCTGAAAAAGACCGCGGCGCGCGTGTTGTTTGTCGCCGAGACAGCGGGGCGCCGCGAGGCCCTGCTCGAGACCCTGCACGGATTCGACATCCGTCCCAGTTACTGCGAATCCTGGCATGAATTCGTCGCAGGCGATGCCTCGCCCTGCGTGACCGTAGCGCCGATCGAATCTGGCCTTTGGCTGGCCGAGGATGCCCTGTTGGTCATCCCAGAGGCGCTGCTGCTTGGCGAACGCGTGAAGCAGCGCCGGCGGCGCAAAGGCCAGGATGCGGATCAGATCGTGCGCAATCTCGCCGAGCTCAGCATCGGCGCGCCGGTGGTGCACGAGGAACACGGCGTAGGCCGCTTCCTCGGTCTTCAGACCCTCGACGTCAGCGGTCAGCGCACCGAGTTTCTGACCCTGGAATACGCACGCGGCGACAAGTTGTATGTTCCGGTCTCGTCGCTCAATCTGATCAGTCGTTATACCGGCGCCTCGCCGGAGGCGGCCCCTCTGCATCGGCTCGGCAGCGACCAATGGGAAAAGGCGCGCAAACGGGCCGCAGAGAAGGTGCGAGATGTGGCCGCGGAACTGCTCGATATCCATGCCCGACGCGAGGCCCGCCAAGGCAATGCCCTGCCGGTGCCCGCGGACGACTACCGTCAGTTTGCCGCCGATTTCGAATTCGAAGAGACCCCGGATCAGCTCGACGCCATCGATGCCATCATCGCGGATATGACCTCCAGCCGGCCGATGGACCGGGTGGTGTGCGGCGACGTCGGTTTCGGTAAGACCGAGGTGGCGATGCGCGCTGCATTTATCGCGGCCAACGCCGGCAAGCAAGTGGCACTGCTGGTGCCCACCACATTGTTGGCGCAGCAGCATTATCAGAATTTCGCCGACCGTTTCGCCGACTGGCCAATAAAGATCGAGAGCCTGTCGCGTTTTCGCTCGGCGAAAGAGAGTACACAGTTGCTCAAGGGCCTGTCTGACGGACGCATCGATATCGTCGTCGGCACCCACAAACTGCTGGGCGAAGGCGTCAAGTTCAAGGACCTCGGGCTGGTGATCATCGACGAGGAACATCGCTTTGGCGTGCGACACAAGGAACGGCTCAAGGCCCTGCGTGCCGAGGTCGACATCCTGACGCTTACTGCCACGCCGATACCGCGCACGCTGAACATGGCGATGTCGGGGCTTCGCGACCTGTCGATCATCGCTACCCCGCCCGCAGCGCGCCATCCCATCAAGACCTTCGTCAGTCAGTGGAACGCGGCGTTGATCCGCGAGGCCTGTCAACGGGAGATCAACCGCGGCGGCCAGGTCTATCTGCTGCACAACGAAGTCTCGAGCATCGAGAAGACGGCACAGCGCATTGCCGAACTAGTGCCCGGATCCAGGGTCGAGTTCGCCCATGGTCAGCTGCGTGAGCGTGAGCTCGAACGTATCATGCGCGATTTCTATCACCAGCGATTCAACATCCTGGTGTGCACGACGATCGTCGAGAGTGGCATCGACGTACCCAGTGCCAATACCATCATCATCGACCGGGCCGACAAGCTCGGTTTGGCGCAGCTGCACCAGCTGCGAGGGCGCGTGGGCCGATCACACCACCGGGCCTATGCGTATCTGATCACGCCACCGGAAAAAGCGATGACCGCCGACGCACGCAAGCGTCTCGAGGCCATCGAATCACTCGAGGAGCTCGGTGCCGGATTCACCCTGGCAACCCACGACCTGGAGATTCGCGGTGCCGGTGAACTCCTCGGCGATGAGCAGAGCGGCCAGATACACGAGATTGGCTTCACGCTCTACACCGAGATGCTGGAGCGCGCAGTGCAGGCCATTCGTGCAGGTCGCCAGCCGGAACTCGATCGGCCGCTCGATCATGGTACCGAGGTCGACCTGCACATCCCCGCCCTGTTGCCCGACGACTACCTGCCGGATGTTCACGTCCGGCTGATTCAATACAAACGCATTGCGTCAGCGGAATCAGCCGAGGAACTGCGCGACCTCAAGGTGGAGATGATCGATCGCTTCGGCCTGTTGCCCGAGGCGGCGCTGAATTTGTTTGCGCTGACCGAACTGAAGCTGCACGCCCAGCCCTTCGGTATCCGCAAGCTCGAGGCCGGGCCGGAAGGCGGCAAGATCCATTTCGATCCGGAACCCAAGATCGACCCGATGCGCATCATCGAGCTCGTCCAGACCCAGCCCAATGCCTTCAGGCTCGATGGCAGCGACAAGCTACGCTTTACCGCGGACCTGTCCGATCCAATGCAGCGTGTGCAGTCGGTCAAGGCCGTGCTTGACCAACTGGTCGGGATACAGTGAACTCGAGCCCATGAATTCACCACTCTTCGCCGTCTGGATGCTCCGCTCGATCTTGGCGGTCTTGTTGCTTGCGAGCCCCCTCGCCTGCCTGGCTGATGTCTATGACTTCGAGATCGTGATCTTCGAGCGGCCCGATGGGGTTGCGGAGGAATTCTGGCCCGAGGAGCCGGGCCAACCCGATCCCACGCTCGCCGTCGAAAGCCTGGACATGATCGCTTTGCCGGGCTCGAACCAGTCGCTCGAGCCCGTGGCCTACACACTGAAGAAGAAGGGCATGATCGTGCACGAACATATAACCTTTCGCGAGACGCCCGGTGGACGTAATAGCAACAACTGGCTCTGGATTGACCGTGGTCGGCTGACCGGCCTACTGCGGGTGACACGGGGACGTTATCTGCACCTGGACACCGATCTTTCGTTGCAAGACAGGAATTCCGCGCAACTGTACCGGATCCGGCTCAATCGGCGCATGCGCAGCGGCGAGCTGCACTACGTGGATCATCCCCTGCTCGGCATTGTGATAAAGGCAGAACGCCACGAGGCGACGGCCGCTCCGCAGGACGCGGATGCCGCGCCGGGGGAACCGAAGCCGGCGGAACCCATCGGCGCCGGTGGGCCCGGTTGATTGCCATGAATCAATAGGCGAAACGCAACCGTTCTGACACGCCTCTGTCAAACGTCGCCGCGATAATCCCGCCCATCGAAGGCCATCGTAGATTGGTTGGAGGGCTGCTCGATGAGAATGACAAAGTACCTGCTGGAAGGCATCAAGATGCTGGCCCTGATCGGCGCCATTGCGCTGGTGGTGTGGACCATGCCGGAGAGCGAGACACCCTTCTCCCAGGCTGCCGCCCAGGGCGCTTCGACGGTAAAATGAACGCTTGAACGATCGTGGTCAAGACCGGTCAGGCATCCTCTGGTTTCGCCGGGATAAGTAGGTCTTCGAGGAAAAACGCGGAGAGTGCGGCGCGGCCACTCAACTTGCCCTTACGAAAGATCGAGTGTGCCTGCTGCCGCACGGTCTTTTCGCTGACGTCGCGGAGAATGGCGATTTCCTTGTAACTCATGCCCTTGAGGATGAACAGCCCGACCTCACGTTCCGCTATCGTCAGGCCCCAGTGCGCAAACTGGCGATCGATCCCTTCACTCAGGCCCTGCAACAGCCCCCGCATTTCGTTTCGCCACTGTTGACCCTCCATACGCGTCGACTCCAGGTCGCGGATCAGCAGTTGCTGTCTTTCGTGCTGCAGCTTCACCTGGTCAGTGAGCCGCACCATGCCGACGGCAACGATCACGATCAATGCCGGCTGGATGAGTTCGGAAAGTATCTCCAGGAAGGTCATGTTGGGGTCTTCCAGGATCTCCAGCACCATGAGCAGACCACCACCGGCCACGACGGCCACGATGCTGCTCCAGTGCCTCAATGGATGTGTCATCTCTTGCATCTTTATCACCATCTGAGGCTTCGCGTAGCGACACACTGTCGCCGCTTCGGCATCCTGCAAACGTCGAGGTGGCGGGCGCAGCCTGCAAGGGATGCGCCCGCCATGTCGGCCACATTCAACTTAGGGGCCCGACTGCTCCTGTGTCACTGTAACGATCACAGCGCTGTGCCTCAATCGCAGATCGAGAGATCCGGGGCCCAGAGGCAGAGTGCCTCTTCCAATGCCTCGGGGTCGGCGATCCCACAGCTTTCCGCAAGAACACCATCGAGCGAGTCGCCGACGCATGTGACCTCCTCCCGCTCCCCGGTGGGCATGCCGTCCTCGTCAAGCTTGACGGCAAGGACGAAGCCTGTGCCCGGCAGGTAGTATTTGTATTCCGCCTGGCCCGGATCGCGGGGGTTGACCTCAAAGGTCTGCAGGCATCCGCCATCGCATGGATACGCCATATCGTCATCCTGCGGCGAGGTTTTGAGGGCAACATACTCAACATAGTCCTCAGCCTCGTCCGACGCCATCTCCTGCCGGTCACCCTCTCCTACCACCGGAAATGCGCGGACCAGAAAGCCGGCGCGGGCGCGCTCTTTAGCATTTGCGAACGAGCCGTCGGTGTTGTCGATCAGACCGTCCTCGACCTCATAGGTGTTCTCGCCACAGTAGATCACGTCCCCGTCCCCCTTTAACTGGGCGTACCAATCCTGGGTCACCTCGAGTGCGTCATACTCAGTCTTCCCCTCGTCTTCCTCGCTCTCTTCGAAGACCAGGTCGCGAACTACCCGGCACTTCAGGCC
>JASFJQ010000020.1:0-11992 GCA_050121305.1 Chromatiaceae bacterium | reverse complement strand
TCGTCATGCACGAGGGCTGGGTGGTGCAGCAAGGCACCCCGGTGGAGCTGTTCGAGCGCCCAGGCCACACCTTTGTCGGGCACTTCATCGGTTCGCCCGGCATGAACCTGATGCCCTGTGAACTGATCGACGGCGGCGCGCGCGTATCCGGACATTCGATCGACATCGCACGCAAGATAGCCCAACCGAAGGCTGGGGCGAAACTGCAACTGGGTGTGCGCCCGGAGTTTGTCACCTTCGTCGACCCCGATCGCGCCGACGGTCTGCCCGTGGACATCGTCAGCGTGCGCGACACCGGCCGCAACAAGATCGTCGAGACAGACTTTGCCGGCCACAAGGTACGCGCCCTGGTGGCCGAAGGTATGCCCGTGCCGGAAGGCCGGGCCGCGATCCGCTTCGATCCCTCCTACACACAGATATACGCCGACGGCTGGATCGTCGAAGTGGAGCACTGAACAATGAGCGCAAAAACCACCAATCAGAGGGCCTGGCTGCTGGTCGCCCCGGTCGTGGTCCTGGTCGCCTTCAACGCGATCATCCCGCTGATGACCGTCGTCAACTATTCGGTGCAAGAGACCTTCGGCGACAACCTGTTCTTTTTCGAGGGCATGAAATGGTTCGAGGAAGTGCTCGCATCCGAACGCTTCCATGCCTCACTGCTGCGCCAGCTGCAGTTCACATTCATCATCCTCGCCATCGAAGTCCCGCTGGGCGTGGCGATTGCGCTGGCCATGCCGCGCAAGGGCTTCTGGGCCTCGGTCTGCCTGGTCCTGATGGCCATGCCACTACTCATTCCGTGGAACGTGGTCGGCGCCATGTGGAATATCTTCGCCCTGCCCGACATCGGCCTGCTGGGCAAGACACTGAACACCATGGGCTTCGATTACAACTTCACGCGTCAGCCCTTCTCTGCCTGGGCCACCCTGATCGCGATGGATGTCTGGCACTGGACCTCTCTGGTGGTGTTGCTGGCATACGCCGGACTGAGCTCGATCCCGGAGGCCTATTATCAGGCCGCGCGCATCGACGGCGCGAGTGCCTGGGCAGTCTTCCGCTATATCCAGCTGCCCAAGCTCAAGCATGTACTGACGATCGCGGTGTTGCTGCGTTTCATGGATAGCTTCAATATCTACACCGAGCCGTTCGTACTCACCGGCGGCGGGCCGGGCAACTCCACGACGCTGCTGTCGCTGGACCTGGTCAAGATAGCGCTTGGCCAGTTCGACCTCGGCCCGGCCGCTGCGATGAGCCTCATTTACTTCCTGATCATCCTGCTGTTTTCCTGGATTTTCTACACGGTCATGACCCGGGGGGAGGCAAAATGATGTCCACCAGGCGTACCGCCAGGTTCAAATGGCTGGTCCCTTTTTTCTACATCCTGTTCCTGATGCTGCCGATCTACTGGCTGCTGAACATGTCTTTCAAGACCACCAACGAGATCCTCGGGACATTCAGCCTGTTCCCGCAAGAATTCACGCTCGACAACTACAAGGCGATCTTCACCGACCCTACCTGGTATAGCGGCTATATCAATTCGCTGATCTACGTGTGCATCAACACACTGATCTCGGTCACGGTCGCGTTGCCGGCGGCCTACGCTTTCTCGCGCTACCGCTTCCTCGGCGACAAGCACCTGTTCTTCTGGCTGCTCACCAACCGTATGGCGCCGGCCGCCGTATTCGCGCTGCCGTTCTTTCAGCTGTATTCGGCCATGAACCTGTTCGACACCCATATCGCCGTCGCGCTGGCGCATTGCCTGTTCAATATCCCACTGGCGGTGTGGATCCTCGAGGGCTTCATGTCCGGCGTGCCCAAGGAGCTGGACGAAACCGCCTATATCGATGGCTATCCCTTCTGGAAGTTTTTCACCAAGATATTTCTGCCCACCATCGCAGCGGGGATCGGCGTCGCAGCGTTCTTTTGCTTCATGTTCTCGTGGGTCGAACTCCTGCTGGCCAAGACCCTGACATCGGTGGAGGCAAAACCGATCGCCGCGGTCATGACCCGGACGGCGAGTTCGTCCGGCTATGAGTTGGGGCTTCTAGCCGCCGCCGGCACCCTGACCATGGTGCCTGGCGCCATCGTCATCTTCTTCGTACGCAATTACATCGCCAAGGGCTTTGCCCTGGGGAGGGTCTGAGCATGGGTCTGTCCTGGATGGCCTGGACGTGGCAGACCGCCGTATTCTTCGGCGTCATCGCTGCCCTGCTGGCGCTGATGACCGTGCTGGAGATCCGGCGCCCCGGCGGCAACGCACGCGACGGCATTCTGGGGTTGCGCACCACACGCGGCGACCGCCTTTTCATATCGCTGCTGGCTGCCGCCTACGTGCATATACTCTGGTTGTTCTTTTTCGGCATGCCCCTGACCTGGGCGATCGTGATCTCGCTCGCCTTGGCCGCGGCAATCTGGAAGTGGGTTTGACGTGGAGGGTGTTGGTCGACCATGAACGATTACATCATCGCGATCGACCAGGGTACGACCAGTTCCCGGGCCATCGTATTCGATACCGACTTTCGCAACCTGGCGACGGGCCAGCAAGAATTCCAGCAACACTTCCCCGATTCGGGCTGGGTGGAGCACGAACCCGAGGACATCTGGGACACGACCGTGCTCACGGTGCGTTCGGCCATGGACAAGGCCGGCGCAGCGGCCCGCGATATCGCTGCGATCGGCATCACCAACCAGCGTGAGACCACGCTGATCTGGGATCGCGAAACCGGCAAGCCCATTCATCGTGCCATCGTCTGGCAGGACCGGCGGACCACACCGCTGTGCGAACGGCTCAAGGCAGACGGCATGGAGCCCACGTTCATCGCCAAGACCGGCCTGCTGCTCGATCCCTATTTCGCGGGCACCAAGATCGCCTGGCTGCTCGACAATGTGCCGGGTGCCCGCGCCCGAGCCACTGCAGGCAAACTGGCGTTCGGCACCGTCGACTGCTTCCTGATCTGGCGCCTCACCGGCGGCAAGGTGCATGTCACCGACGCCAGCAATGCCTCGCGCACCCTGTTGTACAACATCTGCGACAATGCCTGGGACGAGGAGTTGCTCCAGATCCTCAATATTCCCGCCTCGCTGCTGCCTGAGGTGAAAGACTGTGCCGACGATTTCGGTGAGACGGCGCCGGAACTGTTCGGCGCGGCCATTCCTATCCGCGGCGTCGCCGGCGACCAACAGGCCGCACTGATCGGGCAGGCATGTTTCGAGCGTGGCACCATCAAGTCCACCTATGGCACGGGATGCTTTGCCGTGCTCAATACGGGCGACGAACTGGTGCATTCGAAAAACCGGCTGGTCAGCACCATCGCTTATCGCTTGCGCGGCAGGACCACCTACGCGCTGGAGGGCTCTATCTTCGTCGCCGGCGCCGCCATTCAATGGCTGCGCGACGGCCTACAGATTCTCGACGCGGCGAGCCAGTCGGGCCCCATGGCGGCCGCGGCCGATCCCAATCAGCAGGTCTACCTGGTGCCCGCCTTCGTCGGCCTTGGTGCACCGCACTGGGACCCCAATGCCCGCGGCGCCATCGTCGGGCTCACGCGCGGCACCGGGCGCAACGAAATAGCGAGGGCCGCACTGGAATCCGTCTGTTACCAGACCCTGGACCTCCTGGAGGCCATGCAGGCCGACCTCTCCGGTTCACCCGATGCCGCGTTGCGCGTCGACGGCGGCATGGTCGCCTCCGATTGGACCATGCAGCGCCTGGCTGACATCCTCGATCGCCCGGTCCACCGCCCGCAAGTACTGGAGACCACGGCGCTGGGCGCGGCATGGCTCGCGGGCATGCACAGCGGGATATGGCCGGATGAAAGGGGATTCGCGGCGACCTGGAAACTGGACCGCTGTTTCGAACCGACACTTGACGCCGACACCCGCCTACGGCTCATCACGGGTTGGCGCGATGCCGTTCGCCGCACGCTCTCATGAGACCCCGAACGGTAGATACCCTGCGGGCCCTCACCGATTGGACGGGTATTGATCACGGGTGATCAATACCCGCCGGCACTGCCTACCTCTCAGGCAAGGTCAAAACGGTCCGCATTCATGACCTTGGTCCATGCCTT
Organism: Chromatiaceae bacterium; assembly: GCA_050121305.1. Lineage (GTDB taxonomy): Bacteria > Pseudomonadota > Gammaproteobacteria > Chromatiales > Chromatiaceae > Thiosocius. The sequence continues at coordinate 7,925 of JASFJQ010000020.1, read as the reverse complement.
CACGAAGTCGTTGACGAACTTTTCCCCGTTGTCGTCCTGCGCATAGACCTCGGCATACGACCGCAGGATCGAGTTGGAGCCGAACACGAGATCGACCCGCGTTGCGGTCCACTTGACGTTGTCGCTCTTGCGGTCGCGGATCTCGTAAAGATTGTCGTCGACCGGCCGCCAGGTGTTGCCCATGTCGGTCAAGTTGACGAAAAAGTCATTCGTCAGCACGCCTTCGCGATCGGTGAACACACCATGCTTGGTGCCACCGTGGTTGGCGCCGAGCACACGCATCCCGCCGATCAGCACGGTCATCTCGGACGCCGTCAGCCCCATGAGTTGGGTGCGGTCGAGCAGTAGTTCCTCGGCGCTTACCACGTAGTCGTCCTTGAGCCAGTTGCGGTAGGCATCGTGCAGGGGCTCCAGCCATTCGAAGGATTCCGCATCGGTCATCGCATCCGAGGCATCACCGCGGCCGGGAGCGAAGGGGACGGCAATGTCGAAGCCCGCCGCCTTGGCCGCTTGCTCGACGCCGACATTCCCGGCAAGCACGATGACGTCTGCAATGCTGGCACCGGCGTCCGCCGCGATGCCCTCGAGCACGCCCAGCACCCTGGCGAGACGCCCGGGTTCATTGCCGGCCCAGTCCTTCTGCGGTGCCAGGCGGATGCGTGCGCCATTGGCGCCTCCACGCATGTCCGAACGACGGAAGGTCCGCGCGCTGTCCCACGCGGTGGCGACCATCTCGCTGATGCTCAGACCACTGGCCGCGATCTTCGCCTTGACCGCGGCTATATCGTAGTCCGTACTGCCGGAAGGCACCGGATCCTGCCAGATCAGGTCCTCCTCGGGCACGTCGGGGCCGATGTAGCGCGACTTCGGGCCCATGTCGCGGTGGGTCAGCTTGAACCAGGCGCGCGCGAAGGTCTCTGAAAAATACCCAGGGTCCTGCGCGAAGCGCTCGGTGATCTTGCGATACTCAGGATCCATCTTCATCGCCATGTCGGCATCGGTCATCATCGGCATGACGCGCTTGGAAGGATCCTCCGCATCGACCGGCATGTCCTCTTCCTTGATGTCGACCGGTTCCCACTGCCAGGCCCCCGCGGGGCTCTTTACCGACCGCCACTCGTGCTTCAGCAACATGTCGAAATAGCCGTTGTCCCATCGTGTCGGGTGGGTCGTCCAGGCACCCTCGAGACCACTGGTGACTGCATCACGACCTATACCGCGACCGGTCTTGTTCAACCAACCGAAGCCCTGGTCCTCGATCGGCGCGCCTTCCGGTTCGGGCCCTAACTTTGCCGGATCGCCGTTGCCATGGGCCTTGCCGACGGTGTGGCCACCGGCGGTCAGGGCGGCGGTCTCCTCGTCATTCATGGCCATGCGGGCGAAGGTCACGCGGACATCGTGGGCGGTCTTGAGCGGATCGGGCTTGCCATCCACGCCCTCCGGGTTCACATAGATCAGGCCCATCATCACCGCGGCCAGCGGGTTCGCGAGGTCGCGCTCACCCGAATAACGGCTGCCCTCGCTGCCGCTCGGGGCCAGCCACTCCTTTTCCGAGCCCCAGTAGATGTCCTTCTCCGGATGCCAGATATCCTCGCGACCGAATGCGAAGCCGTAGGTCTTCAGACCCATGGATTCGTAGGCGACATTGCCGGCGAGGATGACCAGGTCGGCCCAGCTGAGCTTGTTGCCATACTTCTTTTTGATCGGCCACAACAGGCGACGGGCCTTGTCGAGATTGCCGTTGTCGGGCCAGGAGTTGAGCGGCGCAAAGCGCTGATTGCCGGTCCCGGCACCACCACGACCGTCGGCGACCCGGTAGGAACCCGCGGCGTGCCACGCCATGCGGATCATCAAACCTCCATAGTGGCCCCAGTCTGCGGGCCACCATTCCTGGCTGTCGGTCATCAGGGCATGCAGATCCTTCTTCAGCGCATCGACGTCGAGCGTCTTGACCGCCTCGCGATAGTCGAAGTCTTCCTCCATTGGGTTGGTCTTTCTGTCGTGCTGATGAAGGATGTCCAGCTTCAGTGCCTTGGGCCACCACTCGGTGACGGATTGTCCCTCCGACGTCAGTGCACCGTGCATCACTGGGCATTTGCCGTGGGACTCGGGCATAACTGCGGCCATGTTGTTTCCTCCTGTGGTGGATACCACGCCTAACGATTGGTGACCAAGAACATAGCCAGGTACCTGTGATTCTTCCAATTGATTTCATCGAAAGCGCCGATAGCGCCGGTCGATTGGATTCCGATCGGGCCCCGCAGCGACGCGTCAGCTGCCATTGCTTCGTTTGAGCCGCCAGCTGGCATCGGTGTGCGATGTGCCTCACGACTGATGCGCGTCATCCTATACTAAAATTGTTGGAGTGACGCCAGGGCCCCGCAACCAGCGGGCCAGTGAGGCGCAACAACCAGCATCCGCGCTTTGTTCTTACACTCAACTTGTTGCGAACCGATCCACCAGCGCTGCGAGACACGGAGGAATTCCACATGTACCAGGCAAAACACCCCTCAACCCGTTGTTCCCACCGATCCCGTTGCCGGGTCCTGACTATGGCGCTGTCGGCTGCACTCCTGGGCTGCGCCGGATCCTTGGCGGCCGAGACCATGCCCAACGCCTGTCCGATCGACGGCTGTGTCGTGAAGATCACCAGTGTTGCAAAGGCCGGGGACGAACTCGAGCTGACCTTCGATTCCAATTTCCAACCCGATGTCTCGAAAAACCATTTCCACGTCTGGTGGGGTGAGCTTTACACCGTGGAACAGGTCGGCCGAAATGCCCAGAGCGCCTTCGGGGTCGAAAAGGGTCGCTGGCATCGGCACGACGATTACCCCAAGTACATCACGACCAACGCCGCATCGACCAGTATGCGCGATGGCGCGACGACGATATGCGTAACGGCGGCCGATCGCGGACACAACGTCCTGGATGCCAAGCTCTATCAGTGCGTGGACGCCAGTGCCTATCTGAACTGACCGCCAGGGCATGACGCTCCCGCGTTTCGTCGGCCGTTACGAGGTACGGGAGGAGATCGCCCGGGGTGGGTTTGCGGTCGTCGTCAAGGCGTGGGACGAAGAGCTCGAGTGTCTCGTCGCGCTCAAGATCCTGCACGAATCACTCGCCAACGACGACCGCATCGAACAGCGCTTTCTTCAGGAGGCACGGCTCCTGCGCCGGGTCAACTCGCCCCATGTCATCACCGTGCACGACGTGGGGCGGCTGAACGACGGTCGGCCTTACTTCGTTCTGGATTTCGCCGACCGCGGCACGCTCAAGTCACGGCTGGAGGCACGCGAGCTGCAGCGCCCACTCGGCGGCCGCTGTCTGATGCCGTTGACCGAGGCCCTCGCCGAGGGGCTCACCGCCATTCATCAGGCCGGGCTCGTGCACCGCGATATCAAGCCGGGCAACATCCTGTTGCTCAAGACGCGCAAACTGGCCGCGCCCGACTCGAAGGCGCCTGCCGACGGCACAAGGGATGATGCATGCGCGCTGATCGCGTCCGATGAAAGGCTGCTGGTCGGCGACCTCGGGATTGCCAAGGACGTAATCCAAGATGGCAACTTTCCCACCATTATCGGCGGCAGCCCTCTGTATCTCGCGCCGGAGCAGAACGACGCCTCGGCCGAGATCACGCCGGCGGCGGATGTATATTCGGCAACCGCCGTGCTGTGGCGCGTGGTCAGGGGACGACCGCCACCGACGCCGGACAGACTCGACGACCAGCTCACCGCGCTCGATCCGGCCTGGCAAGACCTGATGCGACAGGGACTGGCGGTCGACCCCGCAGTGCGTCACCCGAACATGGACGCCTGGCGCAACGCCGTGAACCTGGCCCTAGAGCATGCGGTCAGCGATACCGGAATCCTCGATGGCGCGCGCGACAGTATCTGTCCATACAAGGGCCTGGCCGCCTACCAGCTCGATGATGCCCGCCTCTTCTGCGGCCGCGAGGCGCTGATCGATGAACTGGTGCGACGCGTTCAGTTGCACCAGGTGCTCGTGGTCGGCGGTCCCAGCGGCAGCGGCAAATCGTCACTGGTCAGGGCCGGCCTGTTGCCGGCGTTGAAAGACGGCGTGCTGCCCGGTAGCGAGCACTGGCATGTCGTCGTTATGACCCCGGGGCGTGATCCGCTGCATGAGCTCTGCACCGCCCTCAAGGTGCCAGAGGGGCTTCACCCGGCTGCAGCGGTCGAAGCCGGCAACATCACCGATTCCGGGCAGGCTCGCCAGCTGATCGCCACCTGTGGCCTCAACGACCACGACACCCTGATCTTCGTCGACCAATTCGAGGAACTGTTCACGCTCGCCCCGCCCGAGCAACGGACGGGTTTCTTCACGCTCTTGTCCGCGGTGACCGACCTCGCGCAAAGCCGGGTCAAGCTGGTCATCGCAATCCGCGCCGATTTCTACAGCCCCTGTGCGCAGATACCCTGGCTCGCCGGCAAGATCACGAACAACCAGGTGCTGGTCGGGCCCATGACCCGGACTGAACTGCGACGCGCGGTCGCCGAACCGGCCCGTCTGGCCGGCCTGTATCTCGAACAGGGGCTGATCGAGGCGATCCTCGACGAGGCCGGATCCGAGTCGGGTTCGCTGCCGCTGATGTCGCATGCGCTGGTCGAGACCTGGGTGCGGAGGCGCGGCAACACGCTGACGCTCGAGGGCTTCCGTGCCGCCGGCGGGGTGGCCGGGGCGATCAGCCAGACCGCCGACGCGACCTATGACCACCAGCTCGACGACGAGGAACGGGAGGCGACCAAGCGCCTGTTTCTGCGGCTCGTCACACCCAGCGAGGGCGTACCCGAGACACGCCGCGTGCTACCGCGCGCCGAGATCGAACTCGACGACGATGCCGCGACGATATCCCGGGTCGTAGAGCAACTGACCAAGGCGCGCCTACTATCGGTGGGCGACGATCGCATCCAGATCGCCCACGAGGCCCTGTTGCGCACCTGGCCGCGCCTGCGCGGCTGGATCGAGGAGTCACGCGACGACCTGCGCATGCGCCAGAAGATCTCCCATGCCGCAGCCGAATGGGATGGCGAGCAGCGTGACGACGATCTGCTCTACCGCGGCACCCCGCTGCTGTCGGCGCTCGAATGGCAGGCGCGAAACCCCGGCCAGCTGGGCCCACGCGAGCGCGAGTTCCTCCATGCGTCCGAGACCCACCGGGCACGCCTCGATGCGATCGCGGCAGACCGCTTGCGGCGCATCCGGCGCTGGCGAGGCGCCGCGGTGGTCGCACTGGCGATCTTGGCCGTGGGCACGTCGCTGTCATCGTTGATCGCCTACCGGTCCGCCAACGAGGCACGTGCAAACGCCGAACGGGCCGCTGCTGCAAGCAGGCAGGCCCAGGAACGTTTCGTCACTGCGCTCGGCTCGGCCGCCTTCGGCCATGTACGCGAAGACCCGCGCCTGGCACTGGCGCTCGCCGCGGAGGCGATCGCCCGAGCGAGAGACAAGGCCCCCGCGTACGACACGCGCGCCGCGATCATCGCCGCCCGCCAGACCCTCGCTCACGGCCAGGTGTTCGTGCTCGGCAGCCCTATCCCTGCCGGCGATGCGCTGGCGATCGCTTTGCGCCCGGATGGCCGGCTCCTCGCCATCGGGCAGACCGACGGTGATATCGAACTGTTCGACATCCCGACGCAGCGCCGGCGCGACCTCAGCCTGGTCGGGCATGAAGGCGCGGTGCGAGCGCTGGAGTTCGACGGCACCGGACGGTCGCTGGTCTCGGGGGGTGTCGACGGCACCGTGCGCCTGTGGTCGCTGCTTGGTGCCGACGTCATCAAGTCCAGACTGCTCGGTAGAACCGGCGACATCGTGGAAGACATCTGCCTGCACCCTTACGATGCCATTGCGGCCTCCGCCAGCTTCGATGGAACGGTGCGCCTGTGGGACACCGTCGGGACCGGCGCGGCGCGCGCGCCGCTGGCGCAGATGCCAATCGAGTTCAAGACCGTCGAGTTCTCGCCCGATGGCAGGGCGGTGCTCGCCGGCAGCAACGATGCCATGGTCCGTGCCTGGTCATTGCCCGCGGGCGAACCGGTCTTCCCGGACGGTCGCCAGGCTGACGGCAACCATCTGATCCGTCTGGTGTTCAACCCGCAGGGCAACCGCGTCGTAACGATCGATACCGATGGTCATGCCGCCCTGCTCAGCTATCCGCAGGGCGAGCAGCTCGGACCCCTGTTCGCACCGGGGGCCAAGATCGCCGCCGCGGTTTTCAGCGCCGATGGCAAGCTGCTGGTCGGTGGTGACGATCAGGGGATGCTGCGCCTTTGGGACATGCAGGGGCAGCATGAGATCGGCACCACCTCGAGCGGTCACAGCCAAATGATCCTGGATGCGAGCATCAGCGCCGACCACCGCCTGCTTGCCACGCTCGGCGGCGACCAGACGATCCGTTTCTGGACCCTCGGCGCGGACTTCCCGCTCGCCGCCAAGTATGCCGGCAGCGGCGCCAAGATGCGCGCGGTGGCATTCTCACCCGAGGGACGATACCTCGCGGCAGGCGACGACGACGGCTCGGTGCGACTCTGGGGACTCGCCGAGCAGGTCGCGGCACGCGAGCTTCCGCGCCACGCCGCCGGGGTCTGGGCCCTGGCGTTCTCCGGCGATGGCCAATGGCTGGCCACGGCGGATCGTGGTGGTGTGATCCGGATCCTAAACCCGGCGTCCGGCGCGGTCCGCCATACGCTCAACGCCGCAGGCCCGGTCTGGTCGATCGCGTTTGCGCAGGATGATCGTTCCCTGCTCGCTGCCACGAGCGAAGGGGTCGAGTTCTGGTCGCTCGCCTCCGGCACGCGTCAACGGGTGCTTTCGCATCCGGCCGGCCAGCTTACCCGCATGACCCTGTCTCCGGCAGGCGACCGCATCGCCACGGCGTCGACCGACGGGCGCGTGCGCATCTTCGACATCGAACGGGGGGCCCGTCTGCTCGAACTGAACGCCGACGAGGACCTCATCTGGAGTGTCGCATTCAGCCCGGATGGGACGCGTCTTGCCACGGCATCCGGCAATGAGGTCGCCGCAGTCTGGGACCTCGACTCAGGCGAGCGCCTGGCGCATTTCAGCGGCCATACCGGTGGGGCAACGGACGTCCTCTTGCTCGGAGACGGCGTCACACTGATCGCGACCGACCGCGAGGGCAGACTGCATTGGTGGGACCTGACCACGCGGCGCAAGCTGACGCCACCGATGGAGGGCCACAGGGGCAGCAGCTGGCGGATGACCCTGCATCCCGATGGCACCACGCTGGCCACCGCCGGCGATGATGGCCTGGCGAAGGTCTGGGATCTGCTCAACATCGATCGCGCCTGCGCCTTTGGTCAACCGAGCCTGGATTCGGGTCACCGCCAGCAGTATCTCGGCAGCGCCGGGGAGATCGCCGCCTGCGATCGGGTCACCGGCGGCGTTCAGCCGCAACGATAGTCGATCGTATGGTCGACCCCCTCGTCGGCTGGCGCGCCGAGGGCGATCTGGCCGCCTCCCCACAAAGGTAGACTCTCACGCCTCAGAAACACAATCCGATCGTCTTGCAGCGTTACATAGGTGCCATTGGTGCTGCTATCGGACAGTACGAAGCGCCCGCGCACAAAACGCACCGTCGCGTGGTGGCGCGACACCGATGGCCAATTGACCACCAGGTCGCTCGAGGGATCCCGCCCGATCGCAAACCCCGCCTGATCCGGGGTCAGGGTCCAACGCTGTCCGCTTCCGCTGAGCGTGAGCGTCTGAGCCCGGGGCTCGGCCGACGCGATTGGCGCGATCACGGTGAGGTCCTCGGGCCGCCAGGGCAGATCGTAAACCATCAGCGGCTCGCGCTTGCCCTTGATCGGTGCGGTATCGAAGCACCGCGCAAGTTCGCGCAGGGACTCGGGCAGCTGTTCGACCACCGCCTGGGTCGTGATGATCTGCCC
>JASFJQ010000019.1:0-12150 GCA_050121305.1 Chromatiaceae bacterium | reverse complement strand
TGCCTGCGTACTCGAGCCGCGCGCAGAACTGGTCAGCCCGGCCGATCTGTACCTCGAAGGCTCGGATCAACACCGCGGCTGGTTTCAATCCTCACTGCTGACAGGCGTCGCGATGAATGGCCAAGCTCCCTACAAGGGCGTGCTGACGCACGGCTTCACGGTCGATGCCGACGGCAAGAAGATGTCGAAGTCGCTGGGAAACGTCGTTGCACCACAGACAGTGATGAAGACACTTGGCGCCGACATCATCAGACTCTGGGTGGCGGCGACGGATTATCGCGGGGAGATGTCGGTATCGGATGAGATCTTGAAGCGCACCGCCGATGCCTACCGTCGCATCCGCAACACCATGCGCTTTCTGCTTGCCAATCTCGAGGGTTTCGATCCGGCCCGGCATCGGGTGACCGCCGATGACATGATTGCATTGGATCAGTGGGCGGTCGGGCGCGCGTATGCGCTGCAGCGCGAGATCGCCCTTGCCTATGACGACTACAATTTTCACCTCATCTACCAGAAACTGCTCAACTTCTGCGTCGCCGACCTAGGTGGCTTCTACCTTGATGTGATTAAGGATCGGCAGTACACCACGCAGGCAGACAGCCTTGCGCGACGCTCCTGCCAGACCGCGATGTTCCACATCGTCGAGGCGATGGTGCGCTGGATGGCCCCCGTGCTCAGCTTCACCGCCGATGAGATTTGGGGTCTCATGCCAGGCGCGCGTGCCGAATCCGTGTTCATGGAGACCTGGTACGAGGGCCTCTTTCTGCGTGAACAGGGCATGCTGGATGCGGCGGCCTGGAGAAAGGTCATCGATGTCAAGACCGCAGTGGGAAAACAGCTCGAGCTGATGCGTAGGGAGGGCATCATCGGCTCTTCGCTGGATGCCGAGGTCGAGCTGTATTGCGACGAGCCGCTGTTGAGCCTGCTCGCCTCGCTGGGCGACGAGCTCCGCTATGCGCTGATCACCTCCTATGCCAGCGTAGCTCGATTCGCCGATGCCTCGCCGCAGGCGATGGACACTGAAGTGAACGGGCTCAAGATTGCGGCCTGGGCCAGCGAGCACGCGAAATGCACGCGCTGCTGGCACCATCGCGAGGATGTCGGACGCGATGCCGAGCACCCTGAGCTGTGTGGGCGTTGTGTCGAGAACGTCGCAGGTGCCGGTGAGGCGCGGCGATTCGCCTGATGAACCTGGGGCGAGGTCATTGTTCGTCTGGTCGCTATCTGAATCCCGCTGTCGTCCAGTGCGGTGCTACGCGGTTGGGCTGTGCGAACCGTTGCGCTGAAGCATCCCCACTCATGCCCGAACCGCGTACCTGATCGACGGACACATCGATGGAGATTCTGCATCACGGCGCCGTCGGTGGCGTTACCGGTTCTTGTCATGAGTTGCGGCTCGGCGAAAGTGATGCGGTCTTGATCGACTGCGGGCTATTTCAGGGCGCAGAGAACTCCGGTAAGGGGGCCAATGCGCGCGATCTGGCGATCGAGTTCTCCATCGAGCATATCCGCGCGCTGATCGTGACCCATGTGCACATCGATCATGTTGGCCGGATCCCCTATCTACTCGCGGCAGGATTCACCGGTCCGATCTATTGTTCACAGCCCTCGGCGAGATTGCTGCCTGTGGTCCTGGAAGACGCACTGAAGGTCGGGGTGACGCGCAACAAACGCCTAATCGAACGGGTTATGCAGCGGCTGCAGCAGATAATCCGGCCAGTGGACTATGGGGTCTGGCAAAGGATCGATGTGTTGGGCGCAACGCCGCTCGCGGTGCAGTTCCGCCGGGCCGGGCACATCCTGGGTTCGGCGTGGGTCGACTTTCGCTGCGGCGCGGGGGAAGACCAACGCCATGTGATCTTCTCCGGCGATCTGGGTGCCACCGAGACGCCGCTGCTCTTGCCGCCGGATCAGCCGGAAAGCTGCGATATGTTGGTCCTGGAAAGCACCTATGGCGATCGCAACCATGAGGGTCGGGCGCGGCGTCAGGCGGCGCTGGAAGGCATCATCCGTCACGCACTGAAGGACGCCGGCACGGTCTTGATCCCGGCGTTCAGTATCGGGCGCACCCAGGAGCTCCTCTACGAACTCGAAGACATCCTGTACCGCAATCGTGGCAAGGCGGCCGCGGATGATCTGCGCTGGGATGACCTGGAGATCGTGCTCGACTCGCCGTTGGCGGCACGCTTTACCGATCTTTACCGCGCGTTGCGCCCCTATTGGGACGACGAGGCAAGGACCCGCATCGCTCAGGGCCGGCACCCGCTGAACTTCGATCAGCTGACGACTATTGACAGCCATGAGGACCATTTGCGCGTGGTGCGCTATCTGGCCAAGACCGGGCGTCCTGCGGTGGTACTGGCGGCCGGTGGTATGTGCGCCGGCGGGCGCGTCGTCAATTATCTCAAGGCCCTGCTCGGCGATGCCAGGAATGACATCCTGTTCGTCGGCTACCAAGCGCAGGGTACCCCGGGACGCGATATCCAGCGCTATGGTCCGAGGGGTGGTTATGTCGATCTGGACGGCGAGCGCTTTGATATCCGCGCCGGCGTCCATACTATCGCCGGGTACTCGGCCCACGCCGATCAATCCGGGCTCATCGATTTCGTACGCAATATGACGACACGGCCGCAGCGGATTCGATTGGTGCATGGTGAGCCGGCGGCCAGTGCGGTGTTGGCCGAAAGGCTAAGGGCCTATGTCGCGGCGACCGAGGTGGCAGGTCAAGACGCGGGCCCAGATATGGCGCCAGGGGCCTGACATCGTGCTGGCCATCCGGGCAGGATCCTGGCCGGTGCGTCTACTCGACTGTACACCGCCCTTTTCCGGCCTCTTCGGTCCACCTGCTAAGCGTTCTATTTGGCCACGGCCCCTTCAATAGAGGCCGTACGCTGTTGCTGCCAAGACCGCTGGGCCTGATGTCTCAACAGATGGCCAGCGGCGGCCTGGCCGCTCAGATACGCGCCCTCGATGCGCGCGCCATGACACCAGTCGCCACATGCCGCCAACTGCAGGTCCGGATCCCAGAGCGCCCCGACCCCCAGTGGATTATCCACCAGTGAATACAGCCAGCGGTGTGCGGACAGCACCTCCGAATCGCCGAGTTCCATGCCGGTCTGCGCGGCCAGCGACGCGGTGAGCGTCTGCGCGACTCGATCAACTGGGGTCTCGAGGTGGGCGCGGGTCCAGTCCGCTGCCGCATGGACCACCCAGGTGTGTCCGCGGCGTCCCGGTTTGGCACTGTTGCGCGCCGCCCACGCGATTTCGCCGCCGGTGAAAAAGAGGCCGTCATAGGGCAGCATCGGTTTGTCGGGCAGACGGAGCATCACCGCCCAGGCGGGCGAATAGTCAACGCTGGCGGCCTGCCGTGCCAGATGGGGTGCAGCGGCCGCGAGCAGTACCCGCGTCTGGGGTGCCGGCAGTGCGACCACCAAGGCGTCGAAATCGCCCAGCGGATCTCCAGCCTCGCTGTGTAGCCGCCATAGCCCCTCGTGGTGGTGCAGGGCCGTCACCAGCGTCTGTTTGCGTACGTCGAGGTCTGCGCCCAGGTGTCTGCCGATCTCGCTCATGCCGGGCACGCCGACAAGGCGCTCCTGGCGATCCGAGGCTGGCTCGATACCCCCTTCACGCACGCGTCCGAGCCGGCCCTCCCAAAGCGCGACCAGGCCCCGTTCGCGCCACGCCTCGACCACGTGCCGGAACCGGCTGTCGCGCGCAGTGAAGTACTGGGCGCCGTGGTCGAAACTGATATCCTCGATGCGTCGTGTCGCCGCCCGGCCTCCGACCCCACGGGATTTCTCGAACACGGTGACGCGGTGTCCCTGGTCCTGCAGCGATCGCGCAGCACCGAGTCCGGCGATTCCGGCGCCGACTATCGCGACATTAAGGACCCGTCCGCTGCTGGGTCGCGTCACCCGTTGGCGGTAGGCGGCGAGATCGAGGCGACGTGCGTGCGTCTGGCTCGGACGGCTGCGCAGCTTGCCAATCACCGGTGAATCGGGAAACGGCCGATCGAACAGCCCCAGGCTCCACAATAGGCCGCCGTAGGAATTTGGATCCGAGCCATCCAGCGCATAGCGGTGATTGAGATCGATCAGGGTGTCCAATGTGGCCTGTGCGTCTGGTCGCCAAAAGGCGAGCGCCTTGGCCCAGGTCATGCGCAGGTTGTTGTGCAGCTCCCCATGGATTCGTAGAGACGTCTGGGCCAGGTCCCACAGGGGATCGCCGCTGCGCGAGCGCGCCAGCCGCTCTGCGTCGATCGGCGACGGCCGGACGTCATCCGCGTGCGCATACAAGGTCGCCCTGGCCCAGTCGGGGAGTGCGCCGATGCCCTCCGGGTCCGCCGTGTGAAAGCAGAAGTTGTAGGCGAGTTCGCGCCATACCAGCAGCTCATCGAGGAACTTTTCCGCCCCCTCGCCGCCGACACACCCTGCCTCCCTCGCTATTCGGAACGGTGAGACGTGCCCATGGTGCAGATAGGCAGAGAGACGGCTGACGCCGCGCGGCCAGGCGACCGCGGCGTCGTTGCGTTCACGGGCATAGCTGCGCAGACCCCGGTCGCGAAACATCTCCCAACGGGCATAGCCGGCCGGTGAGCCGCCCGGGGTGTGCGCGACCGGCGGGATGCTGTGGTCGATGGCGCAATCGGCGCAAAGGGCCGCGATGTCTGCCTCTTCCAGATCCAGCGGGGCGAATCCGAGCTCGCCGTCGAAAGGGGGTTCGCTGGCCGCCGGGCCTGGCCAGGTCGCCGGGACGCGTTGTGCGAACTGCGCCGCCGTCTCCCGCCGAAAGTCGAACGCCCGGCTGAAACGCGTTGGCAGCAGCTGCATAGGCACCACGCAGCAGCTGTCGACCGCAATAACCGGTGCGACGGCGCGCCCGGCCAGCGTGGCGCTCCAGGCGGGAAATGGCGGCGCAGGGTAGTCCTCGATGACGACCACGGCGGCGCGCGTCGTCAGGTGGCCAAGCGGAGACGGCTGGTTTCCGCTCCGGTCGAGATGAAAGGCCGCGCGAACGCCGCGCTGGCGAAGTTCGTGTCGAGCGCTGCGGGCGCCCTGCAGGATGAAGGTGTGGTGGCGGTCATTGTTGAAACGGTGACGGCCACCAAGGCCCTGATAGACAAGCACCGGCAGCCGAAACTCATTGCCGAGTGTTATCGCCGCATCCAGTGCCGGGTTCTCATGGCCACGCACCGCGTGATGCATCCAATACAGCACAAACTCGGCATCCGGATTGCCCGGGGCGCCGTTGAGCAGACGGCTGCGCTCGCGAAGCGGCAGGGGTAGGATCTGAAGCAGCGCATCACCTGCAGCCTGGGCGCTCATATCGTTCTCCTCGAGTCTGTGGCTCGATCAGCGTCATAGATGGATTGCCTGCCGCGACCAGACCACCGATGCCGCGTCTCTACCTGCGCCCGATTGTCGCCAACGAGCGCGCAGACGAACAGATTTCGAACAATAAATAAGTGGACAAGAAAAGGACATATCGGGCTGCGCAGCAGGTAATCGGTGAGCTATCCAGGCTAGTGAAAGATTACGGCATGCTGGGGCCTCGACTGTGCCAGTGCGGGCTCCGGCTCAGCGCGGCGCTTCGGAATTGATTGCCTGCCGCCTGGCGCACAGCAACCCGATCGCCTCGGCCAGTCCGGGTGTGGGTCGTGATAACAGATCGGCGAGTCGACCGTTTGCTTCCCCCGCGCGGCCCGGGAGAAGCGAGATCCGCATCGCGCTGCGCGCCCCATAGCGGGCCTCGGCCCCGATCGCGAAAACCCCGTGTGCGAGGTGTTCAAACACATTGCGATAGCCACTGCGTCGCAGGACATCGTTGATCCAGTGACTGCCACCGATGGTCATCGCCGGCCTGTCCCATACCTCTATGTACGCACCCAGTGGCGGCCGTTGCGCGCAGGGCGTCACCAGGGATCTTTCAAAGCGCAGCGCTGCGTGCTCGGCAGTGGGGGTGTGATCGGTTAGCCTGCCGATTGCACGGATCGTAGAGGCGATGTCGCGAAGTGATCTGGGTTCGCTGCGGTAGAGCGCGATTCCGATGCGTTCTATCCATTCCAGGTCCGACGCCCGGTTGCCCGATTGCCATGCAATCACGAGATCGGGCCGCAGGGTCAAGAATCGCTCACGGTCCAGCGCACCGGGACCACCGACGCGTGGCAGGGCGGCGATGGACGGCGGATAGCTGCCGCCGGCGGCGATGCCCACCAGACGATCGCCGCCGCCTGCCGCAAGCACGAGTTCGGTGGCGTGCGGCGCCAGGGTGACAATGCGCTGCGCCGCCTGCGCCAGCGCCACCGACCTCCCGAGGTCGTCGTTTGCCTGTACAGACGCTCCCTGCGTCGGCAGCCCCAGCATCGCCCCGAGCAGCAACCAGGACGCTGTCGTAATGCGGCTCAAGCCGGCACCGGGTCGGATTGCCGCGCGCGCTGTCCGAGACCCAGGGCGCGAAGCCCGCGAGCGAAATAGCTCATCGATCGGAACGCCTCATCGGGAGCCTCCGGAGTGTGCTCGCGCCGCCGCAATCGCCACGTCAAGTCCGCTGAATTCGCCCCGGGTTTCCCTCGGTCGCGGCAAGCAGCCCGCGGAAGTTATCCCAGTTGAAATGGGGCCCGGGGTCGGTCTTGCGCCCCGGTGCGATATCCGAATGACCAACGATGCGCGGTGTGCTTATCCGTGGAAAAAGCGCGCGGATCTGGGCGCTCAGCGAGGCCAGGCGTTGGTATTGCGCCGCAGTGAACGGCGAGGTGTCGGAGCCTTCGAGCTCGATTCCAATGGAGAAGTCATTGCAGCGCTCGCGACCGCAGAAGCTAGACGGCCCGGCATGCCACGCGCGCCGGTCGAGAGCCACGAATTGGGTCGTGGTGCCGTCGCGCTCGATCAGCAGATGGGCCGATACCTCCAGGTGCGCGATCTCTCGAAAGTACGGGTGATCCTCGGGGTTCAACCGGTTGAGAAACAGATCTCGGATATAACCCGAACCGAATTCCCCTGGGGGCAGGCTGATGTTGTGAACTACCAGCAGATCGACGTCGCTGCCGGGTGGGCGCTCGTCGGCATTGGGAGAGACGACCTGCTGCAATCCCGGCAACCAAAGGCCGCTGCGGGTACTCATGGCGCCGCCTGGGCCGCTTGCTGCAATGCAGCAAGGGCGGAAACAAAGACCGCCACGGGATTCGACTGGGTCCGCAGCCGACAGTAAGAACGGCCGCCGACAGACAGTAGATCCGCAGGTAGAAGGAGGTCTGCAGGCATAACTCATTGGAATTTTCTGGCAGAGACGATAACTTACACCAGAAGCAGAACACCGGTCAGGATTCAGGGGTGGCGGCCGCTAACACGTGCAGGACGGGCGAATTTCGCTGCCGCGGCGATTTTAGGCGGCAGACTCCCAAGAGGATGTGATTGCATTCACCGCTTCGCGAACTCATGGAAACAGGTTGCGAGAAGCGTGACAACATTTAACTGGATGAAGTCAGGCCGCGAGCTAGTCTTCCCTTAGAGCCCGGCGCCGAAAGGAGATCGGTCAGGCTGAGATGTCCAGAGGTTGGTGTTCATGGCAAGCGACAATGTAGTTTCCCTAGACCAGATGTCGAGCGGCACGCGCCGCAGGATCGCTGACGCCAGGGCCAAAGAGGTGATCGCGGCCTGTCGGGCGCGGCTGGTCGACACATTGCCGCGACTAATGCAGGAGTTGTTCGAACATGTCGACGACGAGCTGTATCAGCTCGCCGACAAGTCTGCCAATGACGTCTTGCAGACCCGCTATTTCGAGGCCATGCGGGAGATCCGCAAACTTCGCGGGGCCATCGAGGAAGAATTCATACGCGATCAGATTAGTCGCTTCGAGGTCTTCTGGGGTAACCCGGTCAGAGCAGAGAACCCGCAGGCGTTATCTGAGAAACAAGAGCTGAGCCTGGTCGACGATGAAGAGCTCGAGGAGAATCTTGCGGTCAGCGGAATGGTCTCCAAGGCCGAGAACCGCTATCACCGGGAGCTGTTCGCGCTCGACATGCGATTCGCTCAGCTCGCCGGTATCCCAGATCTCACCACACGCCAGAATCCAGTCGGCCCGTTCGAAATGGCCGAAGGTTTCCGCGCGGCCATGCGGCAATGGCAGAGTGAACTCGGCGTTCGCCTGGTTGTATTCAAGCTGTTCGACCGCTACGTGATGGGCTATATCGGTGGTCTGTACGACGACCTCAACGACAGCCTGGTCGAAGCGGGGATACTGCCAAAGATCGTGCAGCGGGTGCGCCGCAACCCGGTGGCGCCCTCGGTCCAGCGGGCACGCGACGAGGTCCCCGAGGGGATGGGCGGCGCGGCGATGGATTTCGCCAACGAATCCGCGGTGGCCGACGTCGGCCATGAACAAATACTCGGGATGCTGGGACAGCTGCTCTCGCTGCGTCGAAACCACGGGGCCGCGAATCTCTATTCGCGGCACCTGCCCGGCGGCGGGAACACGGCGCATTACACGCACTTGCCCGCGGTTGATTCGCAAGAACTTGTCGATGCCCTGAATTACCTGCAGCGCGAGGTCTCGACCGAGGCACCGATCAGCCCGCGTGAGATTCAGCAGCTGCAATCCGAGATGCTGATCAGCCTGGGTCGTCAGCTCCAGATGGGGTCCGCCGAGGCGCCGTCGAAGCGATTGAACGACGTCGACCAGGACCTGTTGGACGTCATCGGGATGTTGTTCGACTTCATCCTCGACGACGGCAATGTGCCCGATGCAATGAAGGCACTCATCGGGCGGCTGCAGATTCCGATGTTGAAGGTCGCCGTTCTCGACCGGAGCTTCTTCGGCAACAAGCAGCACCCGGCGCGCCGTCTTCTGAATGCCCTCGCGCGTGCGGCCATGAGCTGGGTCGATGATGGCGATCGATCGGCGAAGTCACTATATGCGCGCATCGACACGGCGGTCGCCCGCATCCTGAGGGACTTCAACGATGATGTTGAATTGTTCGCGCAGGTCTACGACGAGTTCTCCAACTTTATCGAGCGCGAGACGCGTGGTGCCGAGGTGGCTGAGGAACGCATCAACCAGGTCACCCGCGGGCAGGAGCAGCTATTGATCGCGCGTCGTCGTGTCGCCGAGGTGCTCAACGAGTTCCGCGAGGCGCAGCCGGACATGCCCAGGCCGGTCGTCAATATCCTGCGCGAGGGTTGGCACGACGTCATGCTTCTCGCCTTTCTGCGCGAGGGCGAGGAGAGTGCCGCTTGGCAGGATGCCTTTGCCGCCGTCGAGGAGCTGATCTGGAGCGTCCAGCCCAAGATTGAGACTGCCGACCGGCAGCGGCTTCTAAAGGCGATCCCGGACCTACTGAAAAAACTGCGCGATGGTCTGAACAATATCTCCTTCGATCAGCACCGTGCGGGTCAGTTGTTCAAAGACCTACAGGCATGCCATATCGCCGCGCTCCGCGGGGAGAAAGACGAACCGGATCCAGAGGCCGAGGGCCTGGTGATTGCCGAGGGCGTGGTGCTCGGCGACCAGACGGATGCCGAGGTCGTGAGGGATGCCTCGTTCGACCTCGCGCGGGGATTGAAGGTAGGGCAGTGGTTGGATTGGCAGCAAGACGATGCCTGGGTACGCGGCAAGCTGTCATGGCGTAGCGAGGTGACCAACAATTGTATCTTCGTAAATCGCAAGGGGATGAAACTCGCCGAGATGAGCGTGAATGAGGTTGCCGCGCTGTTCCGCGCCAGTCAGGCCCGTGTCCTCGATGACCTGAATACGCCGCTGATGGATCGCGCCTTAAACGCCATGGTGGATGCGCTAAAGGACACCGATCGGGCCGAGAATCCTGTCTGATTGCTCGATCGTCGGTTACAATCCTCGCGCCGGCCATGAGCCGGCGCTTTTTTTCCTGGAGAGTCGGCGACGACGGAGGCGAGCATGGCGGAGAAAATAACCGACTCCGGTCTGAAATACGAAGACCTGGTAGAGGGTGACGGCGCGACTGCCGAGACAGGCCGGCAGGTAGTCGTGCACTACACCGGCTGGTTGACCGATGGCCAAAAATTCGATTCCAGCGTCGACCGCAATCAGCCGTTCGATTTCGTACTCGGTCGCGGCATGGTGATAAGTGGCTGGGACGAAGGTGTCGCCGGGATGAGAGTCGGCGGCAAACGCAGGCTCACGATACCGCCGCAGTTGGGTTATGGGGCGCAGGGCGCCGGCGGCGTGATCCCGCCCAACGCGACCCTCGTTTTTGAGGTCGAGCTGCTCGCGACCCACTAGTGGCAACGAAGCCAGACCCACGCGATGTCACAGCGCAGGTGCGCCAGGCCTTGGCAGAAGACCTGGGCGGCGGTGACGTAACCGCCGCGCTGGTGCCCGCCGGGAGCCAGGCGCACGCCGAGGTGGTAGTCCGTGAGTCAGCTGTCTTATGCGGCCGCGCATGGTTCGACGAAGTCTTTCGCCAGCTCGATCCCGCCATCGTCATCGATTGGCTGGCGGACGATGGGGATAGCCTGCAGTCCGGGCAACGGGTATGTGGTCTGTCTGGCAGTGCACGCCCGTTGTTGTCGGGGGAGCGCACGGCGCTGAATTTCTTGCAGACGCTGTCGGGCACGGCGACCGTGGCTGCCGACTATGTAGCGGCAGTGGCCGGTACTCGAGCCACCATTCTGGATACCCGCAAGACTATCCCGGGTCTGCGGATGGCACAGAAATATGCGGTGCGCTGTGGCGGTGCGACCAACCATCGGATGGGACTCTTCGATGCAGTACTCATCAAGGAGAACCACATCCGTGCCGCAGGCTCCGTTGCAGCGGCGATGCAGGCTGCCAGCAGGCTGGTCGGCGAGGGCGTCTGGATCGAGATCGAGGTAGAGAACCTGGTACAGCTCGATCAAGCGCTGGCGGCCGGTGCGACGCGCATCCTGCTCGATAATTTCGGCAATGACGCGCTGCGAGAGGCAGTGCAGCAGACCCAGGGCCGGGCGAAGCTCGAGGCCTCGGGCGGTGTTAGTCTCGCGACGGTAAATGAGATAGCGCGCACGGGTGTGGACTTTATTTCGGTCGGGCAATTGACCAAGGATGTCGCTGCCACCGATTTTTCGATGTTGTTCCTTTGAAGGCCAGCCCGCTCATATCACCGTTTTCGGTTGCGAGTGTATCGGGCCGCGCAGCAGGTAGTCCTTGAGATAATTCGGTTAGGCCTTGACGTCGAGCAGCGAGCCCAGCAGTTTTTCGCCCGTTGCCAGCGTTTTGATATTGGCCTTGGCTGCATGTTCGTGTTGCTGGAGTTCGACCAGCGCACGCGTCATGTTCGACTGCTCGCCGGCTTTGGTTGCGCGGGCTATCTCCGCCGCGCTGCGGACCATGCCCTGGGTGCTGCGCTGGATCCCGAGCAGCGCAGATTGATTCAATTTGTTGATCATAGCGCTTCCCCCAGGGTTGCGTTCTTGAGGGTAATATCGACCTTTGAGCACCGCGGTTGACCCTGGTGCAGGCAATCTGTGAAGCGTATTCCACGTTTCAGGGCAGCGCTTCTGAAACCGGGATGGGGCTTCCCTTATGCGTGGATGGTTCATGAAAAGAGTAATCTCGACCTTTGTTGTCTGCTGCTTGTCGACGCTTGCCGCTGGCGAAGAAAGCGGCCTGGGTGTATCGGAGCGCTACAGCTACGCGATGGGTGTGCGCCTCGGTCAATTGCTACGCGGTCAGGGGATCGAAAAACTCGACAGCCAGGCGTTCGCGGCCGCTATCGATGATGTCCTCGGCGGAAAGCCGTTACGCCTCAGCGCGCAAGAGATGCAGGCGGCCATCCGGGAGCAGAACGCGGTGTTCGTTGAGCAGCGGGCGCAGCGGGCTCAGGCCAAGCTCGTCGCCGAGCGTGACTTTCTGGCCCGTAATGCGGCCGAGGATGGTGTGGTCGTCTTGCCAAGCGGTCTACAGTATCGGGTGTTGGCCAGCGGCGAGGGTGCCCAGCCGGGGGGTGATGCGACGGTGCGCGTGCACTATCACGGCACGTTGTTGGATGGCAGTGTGTTCGACAGCTCGGTGGCGCGCGGCGAGCCTGCAGAGTTTGTGCTCTCGGGCGTGATTCCCGGGTTCCGCGAGGCGATTTCCCGGATGCGCATCGGCGATCGTTGGCAGGTGTTCATCCCCAGCGTCTTGGCCTACGGCGAACGC
>JASFJQ010000018.1:0-12155 GCA_050121305.1 Chromatiaceae bacterium | reverse complement strand
AGAGCGCTTCAACCCTTTCCAGTGGTGTCATCACGACCTCCGTGTATTCGAATGGCTAAGGTACTCATATCGGCGGCACCATCAAACCGAAACCTTCCGCGGCTATGGATCGGGCTGCGAAGATCGGTATCTCACAGGGTCGCGTCACGATGCCGGCGATTCATCGACCGGCCCGATCGGACCAGATAGGCCGGGTCGGCTGTGCGCTCAAGCAGGCCGATGAAATGGCGCCGCAGACGACGACCGCGGAGTATCATCGCGAGGCTGCGTTTCTTGATGCGCCCTATCGCCGCGGATGGATCAAAGAAGTCCTTCGCGTTCTCCGGGGTCAACACAAAAGGTGGCCGCCCATCTCTGACCAAGATGTAGCTGATCAGCAGCGCACCCGTGCGGTGATTGCCCTCGATGAAGAGCTGCGGGCGCGTGAGCATACGCACATAGATGGATGCCGCCTCATCGCGGCTGTCGCCAAAATGACGTCGCTGATGAAACTCAATCAGATCCCCGACGCCACCCTCGTCGACCTCATAGAAATGTCGCTCGCTGGCCAACAGCTGCGCGGCATAGCGTTGTCTAATCGAGTCACCTGCAGGTCCATACAGGACGACATTGTTCAATTCGAGGATGCTATGGGAGTGGCCGAGCGAAAAGAGGTCGACGCCGGTATGGACCAATGCATCCACCATGCGGTACCCGGCGAGCAGATTGCGCAGCACCTGGTCACTGAACTCGGCCCGTTCACCGTTCAGCCTGCGATTGATCGACGCATAATCACGCTGGACGGTGCGCAGCGAGCGTTCTATCTCAGTCAGGTCCAGAATTCGAGACACCGTCGATCTGCAGAATCGCAATTACTGCGCCATGCGATCGGCGCCGAGGCCCGTAGCCGCCTCAGTTGATCGTCTCGGCGACTTCCTTGGTACGCTGCCGGATGTTCTCGGGGAGCGGGATGTAGCCCATCTCCTCGGCGATCTGCTGACCATTGTCGAGACCCCATTCCACCGCCTCCTTGACCGCCTTGGCAGTCTCCGCACTCGGGTAGTCGCGGTAGGCCAGCAACCAAGTATAGGTGACGATGGGATAGGAGTCGGCACCGTCCGGATCCGGCAGATAGATCCTCAGGTCTTCGGTCGCCTGCTCCGAACCGGCGGCCAATGCAAGCTGCCCGCTCCTGGCCGATGGCGCCACGAACTCGCCCGCCTTGTTCTCCAGGATCGCCATCGGCAGGCCGAGCCGCTTGGCGAAGCCGTATTCGAGATAGCCGATTGAATTCAGCGTGATCTTGATCTTTTGCGCCACACCGGTGTTACCGCTGCCGGTCATCGCACCACCAGGCCAGTCGATGAGCTTGCCGACGCCCGGACCGCTTCGCCACGCCTCGCTGATCGCCCCCAAGTGGTTGGTGAATGCGAACGTCGTGCCGCTGCTGTCACGCCGACCGATCGTCTGGATCAGGCGAGGCGGCAGCGTGATGCCCGGATTGGCGGCGGCGATGCGGGGATCATCCCAGCGGTAGATCTTGCCCAGGAAGATATCCACATAGACATCCCTGGGCAGACGCAGGTCGCCCTCGAAACCCGGGATGTTATAGGCCAGCACCACCATGCCGGCGGTCATTGGCAGTAGCTTCACACCGCGCTGCACCTGGGCGATCTCGCTATCCTTCATGGCCGCATCGCTGGCACCAAAATCGACCTCGCCGGCGATAAAGCGCTTGATGCCCTCGCCACTGCCCACACCCTCGTAGACGAATTTGGCGCCCGGATTGCTCTTCTGGTACTCGCCGATCCACTTTTCATACAGGGGCTGCGGGAAGGTAGCGCCGGCGCCGCGTACCAGCAACTGCTCTGACGAGGCCGTGCCTACCTCCTCCGCGTTGTCGCAGGCTATGAGCATGCCCGCGACGGCCACCACCAACGACGCATTGAACAGGCGTATAAAGCGATTCATGGATAGGCCCTCGCGGTCAGCTGAATTCGCCGGCGACATATTGTTTGGTCAAGTCTTCCTGCGGATCCTCGAAGACCTGCTGGGTCAGACCCATCTCGACCAGGTACCCGGTCCGCCCGCCCTCTGAGATATCCACGCCGAAGAAGCTCGTGTTGTCCGCGACACGCGTTGCCTGCTGCATGTTGTGGGTAACCAGGGCCACGGTGTAGCGTTCCTTCAACTGCAGCATCAGCTCCTCGACCTGGCGCGTTGCGATCGGGTCGAGCGCCGAGCAGGGTTCGTCCATCAACAGCACATCCGGCTCGGTAGCGATCGCGCGGGCGATGCACAGGCGCTGCTGCTGGCCGCCGGACAGCGACAGGCCGCTGTTCTTGAGCTTGTCCTTGACCTCGTTCCATAGCGCCGCGCGCTCGAGCGCCTTCTGCACCCGCTCTTCGACGTCGCCTTTGAAGCGGTTCAGGCGCAGTCCGAAGGCAACATTGTCGAAGATGCTCATCGAGAATGGGTTCGGCTGCTGGAACACCATGCCGATGTAGCGGCGCACCACCACCGGATCCACCTTCTTGGCGTAGATATCCTTGCCGTGATAATTGACCTTTCCCTCGAGGCGGAACACGTCGATCAGGTCGTTCATCCGGTTCAGGCTCCGCAGCACGGTACTCTTGCCACAGCCCGAGGGTCCAATGAAGCCAGTGATCTTACGCTTCTCGATCGGCACGACGCTGTCGCGCACGGCGAGAAAATCACCATAAAAGATCTTGTCGATACGGCAGTCGATGACCACATCACCCGCGGGGGTAAAGGCCGCTGACTGGCTAGCATTCGCTTCCGGTATTGCGTTCATGGAGTGGGTCCCGATTTTCAGATTAAACCTTCGGCTGTCCAAACAGTCGCGCCAAGATATTCAGTACGAGTACGATCAGCACCAGCACGAGCGATGCGGCCCAGGCGAGCTGGATCTGGTTTTCGAACGGCATCCCCGAGAAGTTGTAGATCAGGATCGACAGCGACGCGGTCGGCTCGAATACCTCGGAGATGAAGTAGCTGCTGAACAGCGCGGTGAACAGCAGCGGTGCCGATTCCCCCGCGGCACCGGCAATCGCGAGCAAGATCCCGGTCAGGATGCCGGGCAGACCGGTCGGCAGCACGACCTTCCAGATGACCTGGGTCTCTGTGCATCCCATACCGTAGGCGGCATCCTTCATCCGCTGCGGTACCTGCTTCATCGCCTCCTCGGCGGCGAGGACGACGGTCGGCAGCATCAACACCGCGAGCGCAACGCCACCGGCCAGGGCCGAATAGCCGGTCGTGATGACCAACACGGCGTACACGAAGACACCGGCAAGGATCGACGGGAAACCGGTCAGGGTCTTGGCGACAAACCGTGAGACAGTGGCAAGCTGGCTCGATGGGCCGAGGATCGCGAGGTAGATCGCGGCCAGCAGGCCAAACGGGATACTGATCAGGCTCGCGATACCGACCATTACCAGGGTACCGACAATCGCGTTACCGAAACCGCCCCCGGTCTCGAATGCCGACGGCGGCAGGGTCGTGATCGCCTCGAAATCGAGGCGCGAACCGCCCTCGACGAGCAGCATATAGATCACCGAGAACAGCGGCACACTGGCCAGCACCGCGGCGACCCAGGTCAGCCCCGTCAGGAGGCCGCTCTTCATCGCGCGCGGCTCGAAGACCTGCCGCTCGAGCTTCGGGAGCTCGAACTCGCCGCTGTCACGGGTGAGATCAATCTCGCTCATTTCTTACCCTCGAATTTGCGTACCGTGTACTGCTGGATCGCCAGACCCAGCATGTTCACGATCAGCGTGATCAACATCAGCACGATTGCCGCATACATCAGGGCCTGGACCTCGATGCCGCCGGCCTCAGGGAAGCTTGACGCCAGCAACGAGGCCAGCGTGTTGGCAGGAGCGAACAGCGACAGGCTGATCTGGTTGCTGTTACCGATCAGCATCGCGAGCGCCATGGTCTCGCCCAGTGCGCGACCGAAGCCCAGCACCAGGGCCGCTAGGATGCCGGACGAGGCCGTCGGCAGCATGACCTTCAGGATCGCCTCCCAGCGCGTCGTGCCCATCCCGAACGCGGCCTCTTTGACCTTGTACGGGATACGGCGGAACGCATCGACCGAGAGCGCCGCAACGGTCGGCAGGATCATGATCGCGAGGACCAGGGCCGCCGGGGCCAGGCCCGGGCCGTTCAACTCGCTGCCGAACAGCGGGATGAAGCCGAGGTTCTCGTGCAGCCAGTCCGCGACCGGCCGCAACGCCGGGATCAGCACGTAGATTCCCCACAGGCCGTAGACCACAGAGGGTATCGCGGCCAACAACTCGACGATCGTGCGGAACACATGCGCCATGCGCGCGTGGATAAAGTCCTGGGTCAGGAAGATCGCGATCGCGATCCCTAACAGCCCGCCCAAAACAAGTGCCAGCAACGAACTGAACAAGGTGCCCCAGATCTCCGGTAGCACACCGAATTCCTCGGTAGTGGCGTTCCAGGTCGTTCCGGTGACAAAACCGAGGCCATGCTGCTGAAAGGCTGGCCCGGCCTTGGCTCCCAACTCCCACAGGATGTAGGCCATCAGGATGATAATGAGCGACGCACTGGCCATCGCAACTGTTCGGAACAGGGAATCGGCCGTGTAATCGCCGGCCGATGGCGGTCCTGATACGCTGCTGGCCCGATCTGCATCGGCGAAGGGGTTCTTGGGCATAATCCTTTCCTGTAAGGGCGACACGGCTGCGGTCGGCATATCGACCGCTCACTCGGCCGACCCGGAATCGACCGGGCCGGTCGAGCGATCGCTTTACTGTACGAACTTCACTGCATCGCGGACCTTTGCGATGACGTTCTCCGGCAGCGGGATGTAACCGAGCTTGTCGGCACTCTTCTGGCCCTCGGTCAGGCAGTACTCCACCAGGTCGCGCAGGGCCTTGGCCTTGTCGTCATCCTGGTCCTTGTACAGCAGCAGCCAGGTGAAGGTCGCGATCGGATAGGCCTCTGCACCGGCCGGATCCCAGACCCAGGCGATCAGATTGGGCACATCGCTGTTCGGTAACGTGCCTCCAGGAAACTCCGCGCTGGCCAGTGCGGCAGAACCGGATTCGGCGCTCGGCATAACGAAGTTGCCTGATTTGTTTTCCAACATCGCGGTCGGGGTGTTGGTCAGCTTTGCGTAGCCGTACTCGATGTAACCGATCGAACCCGGGGTCTGCTTGATCGTCGCGGTGATGCCGTCGTTCTTCGGCGCCTTGACGAATTTGTCGCTCTTCGGCCACTGCGGCGCCTTACCCTGGCCGACGGTGTTCTTGAAGTTCTCGTCGATCTCCGCCAGGTGACCGGTGAAGACATAGGTCGTGCCGGATGAGTCGGAACGAACGACAACCGTGATAGCCTCGTCCGGGAGCTTCACGCCCGGGTTGGCGGCGACGATCTTCGGGTCGTTCCATTGGGTGATGTTGCCGGCGAAGATCTCCGGATAGACATCGCGCGGCAGCTTCAGCTCCTTGACGCCCTTCAGGTTAAAGGCCAGCACGATCTCGCCGGCAGTCATCGGCAACAGCACGACGCCCTGCTTGACCTTGGCCATCTCCGATTCTTTCATCGCCGCATCGCTGGCCGCGAAATCGACGGTGTTGTTGATGAAGTCCTGGATACCGGCGCCACTCCCCTTGGCCTGATAGTCGACGCGCACGCCCTTGGTCTGCTTGCTGAAGTCCTTGAACCATTTCGAGTAGATCGGGAAGGGGAAGCTTGCACCCGAGCCGTTCAGCTTCACATCGGCGCTGGCGTGGGTGGCGAAGACCAGACCGGCAATGCACAACGCAGTGCGGGACGTTTTGAGGATGGTAGCTATTTTCACGGGACACTCCTTGGATCGACTAGGCTTGTTTAGGCAATCTTTTCGCGTCCGCGTAGCTTAGGGTCGTGAACCTATCGTTTTAATGACCCAACAATGTCAATTCCGTGACAGGCCGGCATCGCTATCGGGTTCCGCGGGCGAGGAAGTCGGCGATGCGCTGATAGACGCCTGCACACTGTTCAGGCACCAGGTCCTCGAGATTCAGAAACGCGTGGATCATCCCCGCGCAGACCTCATGCTCGACAGCGACGCCCGCCTGTTGCAGACGCTCCGCGTAGGCTGCACCCTCATCACGCAGCGGGCAGTATTCGGCGGTCAGCAGCAGGGTCCGCGGCAGGGTGTCGCTGCACGCCATGAACAACGGCGACTTCTCGCTGCGGTCCTCCGCATTTTGGAAGTACTGATCGAAATACCAGATGATCCGATCGCGCTCGAGCAGATAGCCGTCGCAGAAGGCCTGCACCGACGGCATCGATAGGGTGTAGTCGAGGCTGGGATAGATCAGGACCTGGCTCTCGATCTCGATCGCCGGCTCATAGCGCAACAGGTGGGCAGCGGTCGCACACAGCGCCCCGCCTGCACTGTCGCCCACCAGCGAGACGCGGGCCTCGAACGCGCAGCGCCGCTCCTTCAGCAGGTGTTGCAGCCCCTTGACCACCGCGATCACGTCCTTCAATCCGGCAGGATAGGGACACTCCGGCGCCAGTCTGTACTCGACCGCGACCACCACGTGCCGGGTGGCTATCGCCAGCTTGCGGGCCAAGGGTTCGTAGACGCTGACGCTACCGGCGACGTGACCGCCGCCATGGACGAACACCACGACCGGCAGTGACTCGGTCGGCTGCGGGTGATAGATGCGCACCGGCACCGCGTAGTCCGGGCCGGGGATCACATCGTCGACGATCCGCTCGATGGCCGGCCGGTCGCTGACGAAGCTCCGGGTCAGATATTCGAACGCCTCTCGCACCACGATCGGCGTACGTGTATACCCCTGCCGTTCGAGTTCCTGCTTGACCTCGTTCAGTTGCTTCAACCACGCCCCGAGCGCGGCCGGCATACCGGCGGCCTCGCTTGGGCCGGTCTCGGCAGGCGGCCTCTCGGTTTCGGTTCGCGATGGCACGCAGACGACCGTCGCCCGCCTCAGGCGGCAGCGGACTTCCCGCGACCGCCACGCTTGCCGCTGCCATTGCCACCCCGCGCGGTACCACCGGTCGGCTCACCCGACACGGCCGACCCGAGCTCCAGCAGGTCCCGGAACTGGCCCATCATGGCGACCGTCTCCTGACTCATCTCCTCTACCGGACCGGCGATCTCGGCACAGATCTCCATCGCCCGCTGCCGATCCTCCTCGGAAACGAGGAGTTTCGGCAAGGAGGCAAGCGCGGTATCGGGTTCGAACGCCGCGATCAGCGATTCGCGATGGATCAAGCGGGTCCGGTGTTTCGGCTTCATCTCCGAGAATGGCGGCGTTTGCTCGAGGATCCGGTTGGAACGCTCCAGGCGGGAACGGCGCACCTCTTTGCGCGAGCGCGCGAGGAAGATCAACATGCGTACCACGCCCTCGGCAAAGCCACCCTCTTCCATGCGATCCAGCGCCTCTTGCACATGGACCAGGGAACGAAGGTCTTCCATCGGCGCGTCGCTGATGCGACGCGCCCGGGATTCACCGATGGATTTGGCGTGCGGCGCGGCGTAGAGCATATGGAATGTGCTCTCTATCCACAGATCCTGCAGATCCCGAATGCCGTCCCACCACTGGGTGACCATATCGGCAGCGGTCCGTTCGAATTGCCGAAACGGATTGCCGCCATCCACAGGCTGCCGTTGCTCGCGAACCGACTCCGCCAGACCCGGGACGGCCTGCATCAGCGGATTGTCCGGGCTGGTCGCATAGCGCTGAACGCGCAGCGGCTGCAGGCTGTTCACCAGTTCGGCACTCTGTGGGGTGACCGAGGCCTTGACGAGAGGACGCACCGCCAGATCATACATCTCGGCGCCCAACTCGGAGAGCCTGGCCACCGCGGCAAAGGGCCGGGGATCGTCTGTGCCCCCCGCCTGCTCGATCATTCGATCGATGGTGCGCTCTTCGAATGCGACATGAAACTTCTTGTCGACACCCTCGCCGATCTCATCGGTGATGGTCATTTCGTAGAGCCCGGGTGGCAGGGCCTCGATCGCCTTTAGTGTCGAAACGATCGCGGTGTGCTCTTTTTGTGCCACCGACGACGAGACGAAGATACCCAGATGGCCCACATTCTCGTGCAGGGTATAGAGAATACGCTGGCCACGCGCCCTGATCTCGCCGACATCCTTGTAGTTGTCGGCGATCCACCCCAGCGCCTGCTGCGGTGGCGTAATGTTGTCGCCGTGTGAGGCGAAGATGATGATCGGCGACTGGATATCGCGCAGGTCGATGTGCGTGCGTTCATCCAGCATTGCCTCCCCACGCGCCATTTTGTTGCCGATGAAGAGATTCTCGACAATCCAGCGGATCTCTTGCTCGCTCATAAAATAGAACGCACCCCACCAGCGCTCAAAGTCGAGGAAACGCGGCGTCTCTTTGTCGACGTTATCGAACAGATCGTAGTACTTCTTCCACCATGTCCGACCCGGGTTGGCCTTTTCGAAGTTGTAGACCAGATTGGCGCCATCGAAGTGGCCGTTGGTCAGATCGCTCATCAGCATCACCGACGAGACACCGCCAACCAGACCGCCGAGATAGCGCATCGGGTTCTTGCCCTTCACACCGCCCCAGTACGACAAAGGTGCGCCATTGGCCACAATGGGTCCGGTGATGTCCGGATTGGTGGCCGCCAGCAGCATTGCAGCCCAGCC
The DNA here is from genome assembly GCA_050121305.1 of Chromatiaceae bacterium. GTDB lineage: Bacteria > Pseudomonadota > Gammaproteobacteria > Chromatiales > Chromatiaceae > Thiosocius. Next base: position 3,490 of record JASFJQ010000018.1, on the reverse strand, counting down.
GCCCTGACAGTTGCCGATGATGATGGGCTTCGGAGCTTGAGGATGGCGGCGCTGCACCTCACGCACAAAGCCGGCCTCGGCAGCGGTCACATCGGCCAGCGTCTGGCCAGGCATCGGCATGCGGCTGAAGATCGCGAAGTAGACCGGATGACCGGCCTCGATCGCGGCACCGACCTCACTGGCCTCCTTGAAGCCGCCGATCCCGGAGCCGTGGCCGGCACGCGGGTCAATGATCACGTAGGGACGTCCGTCCTCACGTTGCAGCGTGCCCTCCGCCGGCACGATACGCACCAGCGAGTAGTTCACAGGGCGCTCCAGGGTCGTACCATCGACCACGACCTCGTACTTGAACTTCAGGACGTTGTCTGTCACGCCCTTTTCGTGCGCCAAGAAGTTCTCGCTGCGTTGGCGCATCGCGTCCAGATAGAGCACCGAACGCTGCATAAAGTCCACCATGTAGTCCCGGTATGACGTCAACAGATCGCGGCCGATCATCGCCGCCGAGGCATCGGTCAAGCGCTGTTGGTTCTTCTGCCAGGCCGACCAGGCCGATTCCGACATACGCTGTAAATGTTCGTTGCTGAATGTGGCGTAGTCGGAGAGGAACTCGGCATAGTCCTCGGCATCGCCGGGCATCGCAGTAGGCAGGGAGGGTAAGAAAGATGACGACTGGCCGAACTCCGGGGTGGTCGAATCTGTCATGGCTGCGCCTCGTTGGATGTTGAGTTGCAATCGCACGCGGCGCCTCCCCTGCGGCCGGGGACGCGCGCTACGCAGTGTTAGTTCGCCGCCGAGTCTTACGGCGACATTACCTGATGCCCAATAGGCTAACGCTACCATGTGACACCCTGATTACCCGGCATTGACCTTGTTGACCCTTTTTGGTGCGCCAGCGATTGCCTATCGCGCCCACGATCGAGCACGCCCAGTGATCGCGACGGGTGTCCACATTTTTTGCGGGATTGTCACCCGAAGGAAACGTTCGTCGCTTATGCTAAGCACGACGTTGAGGTCGAGTCTAAGGTGCGCGGATTCTGTCGTCCGGGTCCGGCCGACGCAGATGCAGCTCGGCGTGGAGACCGCTGACGCGGGCAGGGCCAGAAAGCGCACCTTACCGACCCCTGCCCCCGCCGCACCCGATGAGGATTCAGTAATGGCTGCCGAGTTTATCGAGAACCATACCTTCGCGGACATCGAGATTGGTCAAAGCGCACAGATCGAACGCACCCTCACGCGCGACGACATCGCACTCTTCAGCAAGGCCTCCGGTGACTTCAATCCAACCCATGTCGACGACGAATTTGCGCGCAGCAAGGGCGCCGAGGGTGTCACAGCACACAGCCTCTGGAGCACCAGCCTGGTCTCCAGTCTGCTGGGCAATGTACTGCCGGGTCCCGGGACGATCTACCAGAAGCAGGACATGGCGTTTCAACACCCGGTGGTGATCGGCGACACAGTGACCGCGCGCATCAAGGCACGGGAGAAGCGCGACAACAACGTGGTGTTGTTCGACTGCGAGGTCGTGAACCAAAGGAACGAACCCGTCATGACCGGCCTGGCCGAGGTAGTGGCCCCGGCCGAGAAGATCCGCATCGCCAAGACCGACCTGCCCGACGTCACGGTGCGCCATCACGACAGCTACCGGGAGTTGTTCGAGGTCTTAGAGGGCCTGGAACCCATCCCGGCCGCGCTGATCCATCCGTGCGACTATGTGTCGCTGAAGGGCGCGGTGGACGCCGCAGAGAGCGGCTTCATCCAACCGGTGCTGGTCGGCCCGGAACATCGGATACGGGCCGTCGCTGAGGAGCACGAGATCGATATCGATCCGTATCGCATCGAAGACGTGGAGCACAGTCATGCAGCGGCAGTGCGGGCGGTCGAGCTGGTCCACACGGGTGATGTGGAGATGCTCATGAAGGGCAGCCTGCACACCGACGAGGTACTGGGCGCAGTGGTGTCGCGCAGCACGGGCATCCGCACTGAGCGACGCATCAGCCACGTGTTCGCGATGGATGTGCCGACCTATCCAAAGCTGCTCCTGATCACGGATGCCGCCGTCAATGTCGCGCCGGGACTCGCCGAAAAGGCCGATATCTGCCAGAACGCAATCGATCTGTCGCACACACTGGGGATAGACCAGCCCAAGCTCGCGATCCTCTCCGCGATGGAAACGGTCAATCCAAAGGTGCAGTCGACCCTGGATGCCGCCGCACTCTGCAAGATGGCTGACCGAGGCCAGATCACCGGCGGTGTGCTGGACGGTCCGCTGGCGATGGACAATGCGATCAACGTCCAGGCCGCCGAGACCAAGGGCATAATCTCGAGCGTGGCCGGGCGTGCCGATGTGTTGGTGGCGCCAGACCTCGAGGCCGGCAACATCCTCGCCAAGCAGCTCACCTTTATGGGCAACGCCGAGGCCGCCGGCATTGTATTGGGTGCACGGGTGCCCATCATCCTGACCTCGCGCTCCGATGGTGTACGCGCGCGGCGCGCCTCGGCCGCACTGGCGGTGCTGCACGCGCATGCGCTGCGCAAGAAGGCCGTGGCTGGTCTGCAATGAGCAGCTATATCCTGACGCTCAATGCCGGCTCGTCGAGCATCAAGTTCGGCGTATTCAACAGTTCCGAGGGATCGCCCGAACTGGTCGCCAAGGGTCAGGTCGAGGGTATCGCCACCAACCCGCACTTCGTGGCCAAGTCCGCAGAGGGCAATCTGCTATCCGAGGCCTACTGGGAGCCCGTGACTGGCAGCGCCGGTCACCGGCTGGCGTTTCGCAGAATCTGGGGCTGGCTGAGCGACGCACACGGTACCGACGACATCCTCGCGATAGGCCACCGTATTGCGCACGGCGGCGCGGCCTATCCAGAGCCCGTGGTGATCAACGAGGCCGTGGTCGAGGAGTTGACGCGCCTGATCCCACTGGTGCCGCTGCATCAACCGCACAACCTCGCCGCGGTCAACGCCGTCACCGTGAGCCATCCGGATCTGCCGCAGGTCGCCTGCTTCGATACCAGTTTTCACTGCAACCGGCCGACGGTGAGTGACTGCTTCGCGCTGCCCTACGAGCTCTACGAGAGGGGCATACGCCGCTATGGCTTCCACGGCCTGTCGTACGAGTTCATCGCCGAACGGCTGCGTGGCCTGGCGCCCGAGGTCGCGGCTGGCCGGGTGGTCGTCGCGCATCTCGGCAGCGGCTGCAGCATGAGCGCAATCCGTGATGGACGCAGTATCGAGACGACCATGAGCTTCTCATCGCTGGACGGCGTACCCATGGGGACCCGCTGCGGCACCTTGGATCCCGGCGTACTGCTATATCTGATGCAGCAGGAAGGGTTCGACGCCGAGGCGCTGCAAGATCTGCTCTACAAGCGCTCCGGTCTGCTGGGGCTCTCGGGCATCAGTAACGATATGCGCGCGCTGCACGCCAGCGAAGAGGCTCGGGCGCGCACCGCCATCGATTATTTCGTCTACCGCATAGGACAAAACCTGG
>JASFJQ010000017.1:0-12215 GCA_050121305.1 Chromatiaceae bacterium | reverse complement strand
CCCATTTTTTTCATTAAGCCGCATCCGAATCAGGATCGGCATCCAAGCCCTCTGCCGCCCCAGCACCCGCCAGCGCCGGGCACTTTCGGTTTACCTAACCTCCCCGCCTGTCGACGCGCTGGCGCCGTCCTTCATTGACCACGGACTCCGCTTGAAGGCCTTGAAGACCAGGGCCGGAAGCCGGTTAGTCAATCTTGTTGCACTACAGACCACCCCCCTCCAACCGCAACATCTTGTGATCTCAGAATTTCCTAGCACAATCTGTTGTGTCTTCCGACATCTTGGACTAAGCTTCGCTCATCCGTAGTGATTGGTCGGCACCTTCGGACCAACGTCGACCAAAACGCCCGACCAGTCGCGTTTAGAGGCTGCCTGTCCTGAGGGGGGAACAAAGCGATGCGTTGCCATCAATGCCACAGCGAGATGCGCCAGACCGACAGCGTCACCGAGGGGCGTGCGCATCAGACCTGGTACCACTGCCCGGTCTGCGCCTCAGACCAGACCGTCTCGCGGCCCTGCGAGGTGCCGGTGCGTCGCATCGGCAACGTGCAGCGCTGGAGCAACACCCCCACTGATTCAGGCCAGATCTACGGCGCTGCGTAATAGCCTGCAAATCCCACCGTTTTTCGTAACGAGGGCGCCGAGACACCGTTATGGCGGGGGTATCGGGCGCCGCAGCAAAAGATCGGTGGGATGTGCAGACTGGCCCCGCACTACCGACTTCTCCAGCAGAAGGCATGGGCATCGGGAAAAAGCGGCCTGGATGGCCGCGACAAAAAAGGCTGTAACCTTGAGCCACCCGTTCGCGGGTGGCCTTTTTATCCCCGCATCCGTCGTCCGCGCGATTCAATTTTGCGAAGTCCTGCCGCTAACACCGGCGAGTAGACGCAATCCCAACGGACATGATCAGACTGCCCATTGCACGAACCCAGAACCGGCGAAACATGCCCGTGCCGCCCGCCCAGGGTGTGACCAGGCCGATCGGCCTGGCCATGGTCGCGTTTGCGTTGCTCATGCTGTTCGCTGCAGAACCCGCGTTGGCCAACAAGTTCGAGACCATCGGCGGCGGATTCTCGGGGTCTTCCGGCTTCAAACGCAGCTGGCTGACCCGGTTCTTCGTCGTCAGCGGCGGCATAAGTCTGTTCCTCGCCGTGCTCGCGGTCGTCACGCCACATACGAATGCATCCTTCCTCAACTACGGCAACTGGAAGCAGTCGGCCATCGTGCTCTCCAGCCTGGCTGGCGGCTTCTTTCTGATGGCGGCTCTGATCTAGCTTCCCAAGATCCAGACCGGTAAAGTCGGGGTCATCGGCGTGTATTTGCGCCTTGGACACCGGGAACGGCATGCAGATCGAAAACCTACGGGCCCACTTCGCCGGGATCATCGAGGGCCTGGGGGAAGACCTCGAACGTGAGGGCCTGATCCAGACACCAGAGCGCGCCGCCAAGGCGATGGCCTTCCTGTGTCGCGGCTATCACCAGGATCTCCACTCGGTGGTCAACGACGCCGTGTTCAAATCGAATAACGACGACATGGTCATCGTCAAGGATATCGAGCTTTACTCATTGTGCGAGCACCATGTGCTGCCCTTCATCGGGCGCGCCCATGTCGCCTATCTGCCGCGCGGCAGGGTGATCGGCCTGTCCAAGATCGCGCGCATCGTCGACATGTACGCGCGCCGACTGCAGATCCAGGAGAACCTCACGGTGCAGATCGCCGATGCGATCAGCGAGGTGATCCAGCCGGCCGGGGTCGCGGTCACCATCGAGGCGGAGCACCTGTGCATGAAGATGCGCGGCGTCGAGAAACAGAACTCGACCATGAAGACCTCGGTGATGCTCGGCACCTTCCGCGAGTCTCAGGCCACCCGCATGGAATACCTGCAGCTGATCGCCGATTGAGCGCGCTGCCCGACAGCAATCTGGTCGCCCGCCTGCACGCCCACACCGGCGCAGTGCTGCATCAGGCCGCCCCACTGTGCGCCCGGCACCGTACCCCGCTCCCCGACCCGCTGATCCGCTGCGATCTGCGCGGTCAGGCCGCCGGGCAGGCCGAGTGGCGCTGCGGCCAGCGGCCGGTGCTGCGCTACAATCTCGACATCGCCCGGCGCTATCCGGCCGACTTTCTCGCCATCACCATCCCACACGAGGTCGCCCACTTGATCACGGTGGCCTGCCACGGCCGCACCCGCCCGCACGGCCCCGAGTGGCGCGCGGTGATGGCCTATCTCGGGATCCCCAACCCGAGCCGCTGCCACAGTTATTCGATAGATGAGCGGCGGGTCACCCGGCAGCGCCGTTGGCCCTATGCCTGCGACTGTGGCCGCCACGAACTGAGCACCACACGCCACAAGCGCGTTCAGGCCGGCACGACCCGCTATCAGTGCCGCCAATGCGGGGGCGCACTCCGGCCCGCTCGGACCACGGCCGACGGAGGCCTGTGATCGGGACTCCTTGATCCCTCAGGATTCGCGGTATTCGCCGCCACCCAGCCGAGGTCCGCCGCGTCGTCTCAATAGCGCGTTGCCAGCCAGGCGTTGACGGCCTCAAGCAACTCGGCCTCCTCGCCGTCGAAGAAGTGGTCCGCGCCGGCGACGACCTGCTGCGAATAGTCGCCGCCCGCCTTGCGCGCCTGCGCCGCGCGTTCCTCGGCGCTGTCCAACACCTCGGGGAGATCCTCACTGCCGTAGAGATCGAGCGTGGGCACGGCCAGTGCCGGCAGCTGTGCCAGGGTGTCCATGGGACCGCTGGCGATCCCGCCCGACATACCGACCGCGACGAAACCCTCGACCGGCTGCGGCTGGCGGCTCAGGTAATAGACCGCCATGGTCGAACCCTGGCTGTGCCCGACCAGCACGATGGTTTGGAAACCCTGGTCGCGCAAATGACGGATCCCTGCATCGATCCGCCCCGGCACCCAGTCGTAGATATCGGCATAGGCCGCATGCTCGGCCTCGTTGGGCAGCACCGGCATCTGAATCGACAGCGTATGCCAGCCGGCCTCGGTCAGCCCGACGCGCAGCGGTTGCACCACCGTGGGCCAGTTCGGATGCACCCCGGTGCCGTGCATCACAATCGCGGCCCTGCGCGAATCGCCCGCGGTGCTCTCGGTCTCGAGCGCCAGAAATTCCGTCCTGCCGTCGTTCAGATAGACTGCCTCGCCATCCAGCAGGGCGTCGACGATCTGTTCCGCCCAGCGCTTTTCCTTGCCAAGATCGCTCGCCGCCGCGGCGCCACACAGCGACACCCCAAGGGTCAGGATCAGAAGCCGCACAAGACGCATAGCCAGTCTCCAGGACAATAAGGATTACAAGACGACGCCCGGTATCGGCATTCGACTCACCAACGGGACGTTGGATGCAGCTTATTGGCCAAACCTTGCGCACTGGGTATCATCGGCCAAGCCAATGCTCGACGACAAGCCGTGAAGCGCATGGGCCCTGAAAGCATGCCCAGACCCGAATGGTACTTGGTCAGCGCAACCGTCAGGAATTCTGGGGGCGCTCCGGGGGGTTCGAGCCGCGGGCGTCTGCAGCAAGGATGCTGCAGTCGAGCCTCCATGGACGGATTCACGGCGCCCCTCGGATCGAATTCGCCGGGGCGCGAGTCCTTGATTGAGCACCATTGTGCCCAGACCCCTCCTTTACGACATTATCGAATCGCCCACACATCCCGATCTGACGGACCTCAGTGAGAAGCTGGGCCTCGAGCATCTCGCCTTCACTACCCAGCGCAAGGCGCTGGGCAGCCTGAAACGCCGCCCGCCTGCGGTGGTCGTTGCCGACTTCTTCTATGGCTACGGCAACAACTATGCCGGGGCCAACGTCAGCAATCTGGATGTGCTGCTGCACAGCCTGCAGCGCTTTGCCCCTGAGGCACGCATTGTCGTGCTGGCCGACCCTACCGAGCTGCCGCACGTGCCCAAGCTGTCGGCGCTGTTCCGTTTAGATGCCGTGGTCGCGCTGCCGGCGACGGCTGCAGCGCTTGAGTCGGCCTTGACCTGAGCCTTTTCCCGAGCCGACTTCATTTAGTACCCATGTGGCATCTCTACCTTATCCGCTGTAACGACGGCTCGCTGTATACCGGCATCACCACGGATGTGCAACGCCGGCTGACCGATCACCAGAATCACCGCGGCGCGCGGCGTCTGCGCGGACGCGGCCCCCTCGAGCTGGTGTTCTCGCAGCATGTCGGTGACCGCGGCCTCGCGCTGCGGCTCGAGCGGCAGATAAAACGGTGGAGCAAGACGGAAAAAGAGCGGCTGGTGCGCGGCGAGACGCAGCTGCCCACCTAATCCATTCAGACCACGCCCATTGGGTCTGTATCAGGCCTACAGCGCGAGGCCGTCTCTGAGCAGGCGTGTGCGCAGCTGCAACACGTCCTCGGGATAGGACACCGCCGGCGAATGCCCCCACACCGGCCCCGGCCAGGCCGGATCTGCACGGTGGCGCACCACATGGTGCAGGTGGAGTTGCGGGACCAGATTGCCGAGCGCAGCGATGTTCAGTTTTTCGCCGTCGAAGGCCTGCATCATCAAGGCCCCGACGCGGCAGGACTCGTCCAGCAGGGTCCGGCGATCGTCGTCGCACAGCTGATAGATCTCGCGCATGCCCTCCCGTCGTGGCACCAGGACCACCCAGGGGTAACGGCAATCGTTCAGCAGCAGCACCCGCGACAGCGGCAGATCGCCGATCAAATGGCAGTCTCTCGCGAGCTGCGGATCCAGGGTAAAGCTGTCCGGGATAGCGTTGTCCATGGCGGTAACTCGGGCCGAAGGCGGCCGCTGCGCATGCTGCGGTGTCCTGCCGGCGAGGTCAAGCCGCCGGCGGTTTAGGCTAGACTGGACCCGCAGACAACGACAGCGGAGGACGACCATGTCGCCGAATGCGGAAGGGGTATGTTGGTCATGCGGCGGGAAGCTCACCGCCCTCGACTATCAGCGCGAGAGTGACTGTCCGCACTGCCGCAAGCAGACCCATGTCTGCCGCAATTGCCGCTTTTACGCACCGGGCCGCGCGAATGACTGTCTGGAACCGATCGCCGAGGCAGTGCAGGACAAGCAGCGAGCGAATTTCTGCGACTATTTCGAGCCGTCGTCGAAGGCCTTCCGGGCCGCCCCAGACCCCGAGCGGCTGAAGGCCGCCGCAGATGACCTGTTCGATTTCTGAAAGCCAATAGTCAGCCGATAAAGACTTAGTTCCGCAAGGGGCCTGCCCCACTGACCCAGATCAAGGCAGACGCCCCAGCTTGGGCCAAGAATTCGCAAATAGCCTTAGGAGAAGTCTGTTGGATCCAGTCAGTCTGATTATCGCCGTGCCGTTGGCACTCGTCATGCTCTACCTGATGGTGCGCCTGCCGCTCGCGATCGCAAGCAACCTGCGTGCCGGGCATCGTTTCCGCCAGCGGCTCGCCGCCTCGCTCGAGCAGCTGAGGCTCGCCCGAATGCTTGGCTACCTGGGGATCGACACATCGGCCTACCTGCATGAACAGCCGGCCGTCGAGATCCAGAGACACATGCAGCGATGTGCAGACTGTGACGCAAAACCGACCTGTGACCAGGTCCTGGATCAGGGGGGTTCGGCCGAGGCCGAGGCGCTCGGTTTCTGCGCCAATATCGAGGATCTGAAAACCCTGCGCCCCTCGCGTAGTTCCGGCTGATGCGCGTCCCGATACGCTCGCGATGAAAAACGCTTAGATAAACGGGTTGGATCAACCGGTCTCGGCCAGCATCGCTGGTGGTTCGGCGGTCTCCGCGGCTACGCGGGATCGACCGCTGCCCAGTGCGACGGATGCGGCCTGGGCCTCGGTGTAGAGTCCACGGACAAACTCTGTGCTCGGCGCTGCGTTTCGCAGCTCGTTCATCAGACGCGTCAGATGAGAGCGCGCCCGCACCCAGTCCGCGGCATTCTCGAAGCGCCTGGCCTGCACCAGATGGTAGCGCGCGAATGCCTCCGCACGCCGCTCTGCCAACTCGCGGCGAAAGATCGCCCGCACGTCCGGCGCCACGGTCTGTAAGGTGCCACCGTCCACCATCATCGCGGTCAGGCCGTCGAGGGCGCCGATGATCTGGCGCAGTGCCTGGTCGTTCTCGATAGGCCCCACGCCGCCGCTCGCCGGTGCCCCCTGGGCGTTGGCGGCCCGTTGCGCGCCAACGATCTTGTCGTCGATACCCGGGTAGCGTCGATAGTGATGCCGGATCTTTCGATAGCATGCCAGCACATCGGTGTGCAGGATGATACGCAGCTCGCGTGACAGGGGGACACCCGGTAGCGCCGTGAGTGCCGCGGCGATCCGCTGCGCATGACCCTCGAGGCGCCTCACAGAGGCGTGCACCAGGGCCTGATGGGCCTGGTAGCGGTTCAGAATCGCCGCCATCGACAGCATCGCCAGCAACATGCCCAGCACCGTGAGCACAACCCCCCAGTCTTGAAGCAGCGTCACCCCACCCCTCCGCGATGGACGATCTACCTGCGTAGCGGCATGCCGTGGGCAAACCTGATCTGGCGCAAGGCAGGCGATTAGGCGGGAGATGTCAGCAGAATTTACAGACGCCTGGGGGCCAGACGAGGCAAAGCTCTTTAAGTCATTGTATTTCCGAGTTTTAATAAACTCGGCAGAGAATTTGCTTCCCTATGGCATGGCACAAAGGTGCGCAGGGACACCCAGGACCATGAAACAGACACGAACCTGGCAGTGTCTGGCGACGCTGCCGCTACTGAACACCGGGCATACCTTTGCTGCCCCGATCGAGGGCGAGGCGGCCAGCAACGCCGCGGCGATCCTGGTCCTGCTGGGGGTCTGGGCCTTGCTGATGAGCCTGCGCAATCTGCGTCACATCCGACACAGACGCATCGCGACCGGACTGCGCCGCAAGCCAGAGCGCACCGCCGACCCGGAGAGCGGCACCTGATCGACGGTCACCGCCGCGCGTTCTTTTCCGGGTATCCGGCTGACCGGCGACCGGCTAATCTTTCAGCAAGCCTCTTCTCGTCCTGCAGCGAGGTCGACTTGCGCGGTGAACCTGCTGATCTATGCAGTGGTCGGTCTGATCGTCACCTGGGCGCTGTACGTGCTCTACATCCAGGTGGCCACGCGTGCCGTCGAGGGTCGGCCGGCAGACCCCCTGTATGACTTGTTCCCTGCACTCAAGGCCATGCAGGGCCGGGCCCTGGTGTACTGCTTCAGTCCGCAGTGCGGCCCCTGTCGGCCGATGTCCAGAGAGGTGGACGACCTCGCTGAGCACGGTGCGCCGATCTTCAAGCTCGACATCACCGAGCACCCCGAGCTGGCGCGAGAGCTCGGCATTCGTGCGACACCCACACTGATCCTGATCGAAAACGGTTCGATCGCGCGCGTGCTGCTCGGCGTCAAGTCGGCGCGTTACATGAGTCAACTCATCGCCGTGACGGCGCGGTAGACTGCGCCGAGGTCACGCCTGACGGATGAGCTGAACCGCCATGATCCAATCGATCGCCCGCGCCCTGTGGCTGCTGCTGGGCTGGGCGGAACTGATCGTCTTTACGCTGCTCATGTATGCCTTGAGTTTCCTGCCCCCGACATGGCGGGGTAGCTGGTACCGGCATCTGTTTCGGCGCTGGAGCCGGACTTGGCTGCATGCGCTCGGCGTAGACCTCAGGTTGCATCACAAGAACGTCCACCCCCTGCCCGAGCGCTTCATTCTGATCGCCAATCATCCGTCGTCGCTCGAGGACGTCGCCATACCATCGCTGTTCGACGTCGACAGCGTCGCCAAACACGAGGTGCGCGACTGGTGGTTGGTCGGGCGCATCGGCGCAGCCGCGGGGACCATCTTCGTAAAGCGCGAGTCACCCGAGTCACGCAAGGCGGCGGCGGCGGCCATCCGACAGCACCTGGCAGCCGGGCATAATGTCGCGCTGTATCCGGAGGGCGGGATAAAGGGGCCGCGACTGCAGCCGGCCTTTCGCTACGGCGCCTTCGCGATCTCGCTGCAGACCGGTATCCCGATCGTACCCGTCTATCTGCACTATGAGGCCCTACACGATTTCCACTGGGGTCCGCACGACCTGATCGACAACCTGCGCAATATCATGAACGCTCGCAACAACCGCGCGAACTATTACCAATTCGACGCCATCGACCCGCGGCTGTTTCATGACAAAATCAGCTACTGCGAGCATGTATACGGCCTGTATGCGGCATGGCAGGCACGTTATCTCGACTAGAGGATCCCAATGACCCTATCTTTTGCCGATCCCTCAGCCGCCGAGGCGGCCTTCTACGCGGCCTTTCGTAACCTCGATCTCGACCAAATGAGGGCGGTCTGGATCGAATCCGTCAACGCCAGCTGTATCCATCCCGGTGGGGGCCTGCTGCAGGGGACGGACGCCGTCCTCGCGAGCTGGGCGGAGATATTTCGCGACAGTGCGCCGCCGCGCATCGCCCACCGTCTGATCCAGGTCAGCACCGACCAGCGACTGGCGGTCCATACCGTGGAGGAAGATGTCCAGAGCGGTGGTGGGCAACGCCAGGCCGTGGTCTTGGCGACCAATGTCTACAGCTATGTCGAAGGCAAAGGCTGGCGCATCCTGGCCCATCACGCCTCGCTGCCACTGGTCGAGTCATCGCCAGCCCCGACGCGGCGCGCATCCGTGCACTGATCCCCGGCTCGCCAGGCAGCCAGGCTAGGTTTTTCCGGATGCATCTATTAGAATATTCGCATACATGAAAATTCTAAGGCCCAGGCCCAGTGAACCGTCTGCCGTCGCCCGAGGAAAGCCGCAATGAATAGGTTGCTATGGTCGTTTGTGTTGCTGCTGGTCATCGGCGCCAGGCCGGCCAGCGCCGAGGTACTGGTCCTGGTCCATGGCTACCTCGGCACCGCCAACAGCTGGGTCGAATCGGGTGTTTTGGACCGCCTGGTCCGGCGCGGTTACCAACACCGTGGTGTGTTCAGTTTCAGTCCGCAGGGGGTGCTGTTTCAGCCGCTGGGGACGGGTCCGGCGACCAGGCCTGTGTATACCCTGAACCTGCCGTCGCAGGCGCCGGTCGTGATCCAGGCCGACTGGCTGGCGGCTCAGCTGCGCGAGGTAGGCCGGCGCCATCCCGAGGAAGAGATCAACCTGGCGGCCCACTCCGCCGGCGGCGTGGTAGCGCGCATGACGCTGGTGCGCCACGGCCCCCTCGGTGTGCGGCACCTGATCACGATCGCCGCACCACATCTCGGGACGGGCCGCGCCGTGCAGGCCCTGGATGCGACTGACAACCGCGGCATCCTGGGCTCGCTCAAGGGGTGGTTCGTGCGCAAGCGCACCGGCGATGCGCTATACGCGACGGTGCAGCAGAGCCGCGGCGTATTGCTCGACCTGACCCCACCGGCGCCGGGTAATCTGCTGTTCTGGCTGAACGGGCAGCCGCATCCCGACATCCGCTACACCAGCATCATGCGCATCGGCACCTTCTATTTGCCGGGGGATCAAGTCGTTCCCCCACCCAGCCAGGATCTCAACCGCATTCCGGCCCTCGTCGGTCGCGCACAGACCTACAGCATGGCACAGGGCCACCTGCTGACGCCGCAGGATGGAGATCTGATCGGAAATCTCCTCACCAGCAGCGATCCGACGGAGTAGGCACGAACGCACGGGGCATCGTGGTCCCCTCGTGGGTCTCGCTGGCACTCGGGTTTCCCGATACGTTAGGCTGTCAGGGATGCAAGCGGCACTGGATCAGCTCGAGCGTCTTCTGCGCGCTTACAACCATGTCTACGCGGCAAATCTCGCGGCGGTTGCGCGCGAGACCTATGCGCAAGACCCGAGCGCGGCGTGTCGGATGCTCAACAGCGACGAATGGTGGGACAGCCGACAATCGGTGGCCGCCATCGATCTCGCGGTCGACGGGGGATTTACCCCAATGGCGCGCGAAGATGCGCAGGCGCTGCGGCGTGCACTGATCGAGGTCTTCACCACGATGCTGGCCTATGGCGAAGAAAACCCCGCGGGTGAAATCATCGTGTCGCAATTCCAGAAGTGGATGGAATCGCATGTCTGACGGCGATAGGCAGATGGCCCGACAGGCGCCGCTGCGAGCCGGGGATAAGGTTACCCAGCGGGCTGCCGCCATAGGTTTCAGCCAACGGCGCTGGACCACAGCCAGATGCCACATCGACATTGATACTGCGTAGTGGGGGCGACATGCAGTCATTCGATATCTATTTCCTAGGGGAGATGCTGCCCGAAGCAGAGCCTGCAGCCGTGCGGCGGGGTGTCGCCAGACTGTTCAAGGTCGAGGACGACGCGGTAGATCGGCTCTTCAGCGGCCAAGCGGTGCGGGTGAAAAAGGGGCTGGACGCCGAGGCCGCGAGCCGCTATCGAGCGGCCTTCCGCGATATCGGGGCACTGATCCAGATCGTACCGGCGGGCTCGCCCAAGCCCGAAGCGGTCACGCCCGCCGCGCGCGCAACGAACGAACCCGGTGATTCGGCCGCCCACGACCCGGCTGGGTCTCCGGCCGCAGCTGGCGCCTCCGGAGACTTCGGGCTGGCGGAACCCGGCGTAATCCTGGACGAGACCGCGCCACCACCGCCGGCGGATATCGACACCAGCGGCCTGGAGGCCTTACCACCGAACTCCGGTTCGCTGGAGGACTGCCGGGTCGAAAAACCTGCCCGCGAGATCCCCGATATCGGACACATGCGGCTGGTCGACGACTGACGCGCAACGCCTACCACCGCTCAGCTACCCTGAGCCACCTGGATCACCGGGTCCGCTAGCTCGATCCGGAACAGGCCTACTGAATGGCGGCTCTCCAGACGCAGCGGTACATGCCCCGGTGCCCGACTCAACCAGAGATAGATCGGACGATGGGCGAGCTCGGCCGAGCCATCGGGGGAGGACCTGCTGCCGTCAATGCGCAGTTTCCAGGCCGCCACCCACCGATCGTGCAGCATCAGTGACTGAGCGCTCTCCACCTTGACCCGATAGGCAAACAGTTTGCGCCCGTTGGTGACCTGGAAGCGATATTCGGCCTGCTCTGACAACGCACGGCTGCGGATCTGCTGCAGCAGCCCCAACCGGTCAAACAGCGCGTCGCCCTCGACCCTCGCATCCGGCCGCTCCCCGGCAGCGAGTTGCGCCAAGCGCTTTCGCCCGACCGGGTCCTCGGGGTCTAGACGGCTGACCCCGAGCGCGGAGCCATCGCGCAGGTAGAGCCGGTGACGCTGCTTGCGGGTCTTCTCAAAGGCCTCGAAGCCAAGCAGTCGCGCATCGCCGGCGCTTGCCCAGCTACGGAAGCGATAACGGAAGGGGTAGAGGGCCTCGACGTTGCGATAGCCGGCCGAGGTCGCCTCGAGATGCGTTTCACGCAGCCCATGCTCGCCCCCGAGGCGGCGGGTCGTCAGGACCAGGTCCGCGATGGTCATATCCTGACCGAGCGAGAAGACACCGCGATAGGTCACCTGATAGTCGAGCCGCTCCGCATCACCGGCCAAGGATGCGGCCTGGTAGACGAGCAGGCCGAGGACCAGCCAGTGCCGCCGACGACTCGGGCGTTGGTTAGGGGTCATTTTCAGGATCCAGGTCACAGACATTCGTTGGTGCCTCGGGTTTCAATGGAGTTCCATTGGCACAAGTCGTGCGTAAATAATCGCAGGACCCGCAAAGGGCGGCAATTTCGCCAAGAGTTTGACGTATTGGGACGCAAACGATGGATAACCGTGTACATAGCGACAATTATTTGGCGAAAGGGCCCCAAAAGCGCCAAGGTTTTGACTCAGGCCGGCACGACACCCAGGCCACAGCGACTCAACAGCGGCCCGCAACGGCGAGCAATACGGATATCGCGCGAGCTCAGCGGCGCCTTGCACAAGACAGTGAGTCGACGGATGCTCCGGTAATCGGTTCCGCCGCGCAGGCCCGCGCCACCGTCGAGGCCATTAAGTCTCAGATCCAGGGCGACCCGCGCGGCGCGCTGCGTGCGCATCGCGGTGCAGACGACGACATCACAAAGGCAGCAATGGCCAGACCGCCGGCCTGACCTGCCCCATCCTTCTCGGCACAGGCGAGATCCTATCTCGCCATTGACCCGGCTCCGCTACGGCGGGCGCCGGGTTTTCTTTGCCCGGGTACCCGCGAGCTGCGACAGATGACGCCGGTCCATTGCATTCGCTGCATAGGCACCGGAGAATTTCCGACTATGCGCATCCCTTATCTGATTCTGGTGTTTTTCGTGCTGCTCGGGAT
>JASFJQ010000016.1:0-12599 GCA_050121305.1 Chromatiaceae bacterium | reverse complement strand
CGATAATGCGTGAGTGCGGTGACCGCGGCCGGCGTCAGGCGCACCGATCCCCGCTTCTCGTGTTCGATGCGTTGGATCAGATCATTGACCAGCACCGGGATATCCTCGACGCGCTCGCGCAGCGGCGGGACTTCGATTGGGAAGACGTTCAGACGGTAGTACAGGTCTTCACGGAAGTTGTTTTCCTTTATGGCCTGCTCGAGGTCACGGTGGGTCGCCGCAATGATGCGCACATTGCAGTGGATGGTCTTGTTGCTCCCGACGCGCTCGAAGGTGCGCTCCTGCAGTACTCGCAGTAGCTTGACCTGCATGTGCAGACTCATGTCGCCGATCTCGTCCAGGAACAGCGTGCCACCCTCCGCGAGTTCGAAGCGGCCCTGGCGCGCGGTGATGGCGCCGGTGAAAGCGCCCTTTTCGTGGCCGAACAGCTCACTCTCCAACAGATCGCCAGGGATTGCCCCGCAGTTGACCGGGACGAAGGGTCGGCCGCGCCGCTTGGAGTGATAATGCAGCTTGCGTGCAACCACCTCTTTACCCGTCCCGGACTCGCCCAGGATCAACACGGTCGCATCCGAATCGGCCACCTGCTCGATCATCTTGTTGATGCCGCGGGTTGCGCGACTGTTGCCTGACAGGCTGCGGAAGAGTTCCAGTGGACGTCGCGGCGACTCCCCCTGACGCTGCGACTCGGCGTAGACCTGCACCTTGTGAAGCAGCGCGGTGATCGCATCGTAATGGCTGGGCAGGCTGAGCGTGCCCAGTACGTCGCCGCTGACCAACATGTCATCGCCCCCGCGCTCCTGGACCTGGATCAGCGCGGGTCGCGGGTCACATTCGCCGATCGCGCTGAGATAGGCCGAGCGATCCTGGTCCGGGAGCTGAGTGCTGAGGAACACGCTGGTCGAGCGGTCGCTGAAGTGTTGCACCAGACGTTTCAGATCCTGCGGGGACTCTGGGATATGCACACCGCAATCGATGAATTGCAGAATGTTCTGCAGGTAATCGTGAGACGCTGGATCGGCCAGCACCAGCAACACGGTCACGGCATTGAGGGATTGGCCTTTACTGTTTTCGGGCATCATCCAACCGACTCCGCTGTCAGGACTTTGCTGGGCACAGACAGTGCTTTACTTCCTGAAGTTAAGCACGCATCTCGGCGGATGTCAAAATTACGTCATATCGCAAAAATACGCCGCAGGCCGCCACCCCCAGGCGGCGCTTGACAGCAGCAGCGACGACTCCTAGAAAGAAGGTCGGTGTTGGCAGCGATCCGGATCCGCCCTCTTGAACGAAATTCCGCTCGGCGCGCTGTTTGGCGCCCTGGTCCTGCTTCTGCTGCTGTCCGCATTCTTTTCGGGGTCAGAGACGGCGCTGATGACCCTCAACCGGTATCGACTGCGGCACCTCGCCGCCGCGGGAAACCCGGGGGCAAGATTGGCCGACAAGCTGCTCCAAAAGCCCGACCGCCTGATCGGGCTGATCCTGCTGGGTAACAACTTCGTCAACATCCTGGCCTCGTCGCTGGCGACCATCATCGCGATTCGTCTCGGCGGCGAGGGCGCGATCCCGATCGCCGCCGGGCTCTTGACCCTGGTGGTGTTGATCTTCTCCGAAGTCGCCCCAAAGACCATGGCGGCACTCCATCCGGAGCGCCTGGCCTTCCCGGCTTCCTGGATCTACACACCGCTGCTACGTGTGATGTTTCCGCTGGTCTGGCTGGTCAACCTGATGGCGAATGCCGTGCTGCGAGGCCTGGGGATCTACCCGGACGACGCCGAGGGCAATGCGCTGAGCCGCGAGGAACTGCGTACCGTGGTCAACGAGGCCGGTGCGATGATCCCTAAGCGCCATCAAAAGATGTTGCTGAACATCCTCGACCTCGAGAAGGTGACCGTCGATGACATCATGGTGCCGCGCAGCGAACTCGATGGTATCGATCTGGACAACCCCATCGACGTCATCCTCGAGCAACTTGAGCAGTCCCCCTACACCCGCGTGCTGGTGTTCCACGGCAGCATCGACCATATCGTTGGATTCGTACATGCCCGGCGGGCGATGCAGGCGCTGCTGGAGAAGGAAATGACGCGCGATGTCCTCGAGGATCTGATTCGCGATCCCTACTTCATCCCCAAGGGCACGCGACTCAACCAGCAGCTGCTGAACTTTCAGCACAACCGGCGACGCACCGCGCTGGTGGTAGATGAGTACGGTGATGTCCAGGGTCTGGTCACCATGGCCGACCTGCTCGAGGAGATCGTCGGTGAATTCGCGACCGATCCCGCCGACAGCATCGCCGATGTCCTGCCCCAGCCGGACGGCAGCTTCCTCGTCGACGGGGCGGCCAGTCTCCGCGATCTGGTCAGGACCATGCACTGGGAGCTGCCCATCGACGGCCCGAAGACACTCAATGGACTCATCGTCGAACATCTCGAAAGCCTACCCGAGACCGGCACGTCACTGATGGTGGCGGGTTACCCGATCGAGGTGGTGCAGATTCAGGACAACGCCGTCAAGACGGCGCGCATTCGCCCGGGCGAGCGGCGCCTATCACACCGTCCGGATTGACTTAGCCTGCAAAGCTCGCCATACCGCGGCTAACCCAGTGCCTCGATGGCCTCGTCGACACGGCCCACTGCGATCACTTCCAGCCCCTCCACCGCCTTCTTCGGCGCATTCGCCTTCGGCACGATGACGCGGGAGAAACCGTGCTTGGCGGCCTCGCGCAGACGCTCCTGACCGCTGGGTACCGGCCTGATCTCACCGGCCAGCCCAATCTCGCCAAAGGTCGCCAGGCCCCCAGGCAATGGGCGATCACGAAAACTCGACAGCACCGCCAGCAACACCGGTAGATCGGCCGCCGGCTCTGTCACGCGCACGCCACCCACCACGTTGAGAAAGACATCCTGATCGGACATCGCTACGCCGCCGTGGCGGTGCATCACCGCCAGCAGCATCGATAGCCGATTCTGATCCAGGCCCAGGGCGACGCGACGCGGGTTGGCCAGCGGACTCTGATCGACCAGCGCCTGCACCTCGACCAGTAAGGGCCGAGTTCCCTCACGGGTTATCAGAATGCAGCTGCCGGGCACCTGTTGCTCATGCCGCGACAGAAAGATAGCCGAGGGATTGCTGACCTCGCGCAATCCCTTGTCGGTCATCGCAAACACCCCAAGCTCATTGACCGCGCCGAAGCGATTCTTGATCGCGCGAATCAGACGAAAAGGACTCCCGCTCTCGCCCTCGAAGTAGAGAACGGTGTCGACCATGTGCTCGAGTACGCGTGGGCCGGCCAGGGCGCCTTCTTTCGTCACATGCCCCACCAGAAACAGCGCCGTCCCGGTCTGCTTGGCAAAGCGCACCAGGCGCGCGGCAGACTCTCGCACCTGGGCCACCGAACCTGGCGCGGACTGCAGAGACTCAGTGTAGAAGGTCTGGATGGAATCGAGCACCAGCACCTGCGGCCGATCCCCGGCGATCAGCGCCAGGATGCGTTCAACACAGGTCTCGGTCAGCAACTGCAGGCGCTGCGCAGGCAGGCCGAGGCGATTGGCGCGCAGGCTGATCTGTTCAGCAGACTCCTCGCCGCTGACATACAGGGCCGGCATACCCTCCCCGAGCAGCGCCAGCGCCTGGATCAGCAGGGTAGATTTGCCAATGCCCGGGTCGCCGCCGATCAATACTACCGAGCCTGATACCAGTCCGCCGCCGAGCACGCGATCGAGTTCGGTAAGGCCGGTCGGCATGCGCTCGGTGTGCTGTAGCACCACATCGGACAATCTTCGAATGCGTACGCCCTCGTCACCCGCGTATCCGGCAAAGCGTGCGGCCGCGTCGCTGGTAGCAACCGTGGGCAGGGTCTCCTGCAGGGTGTTCCAGGCGGCGCAGTCGGCGCACTGCCCCACCCACTTGGGACTCTGCGCGCCGCATTCCGAGCAGACGTAGATGGTCTTGGCCGGTTTACTCACGGACGATTTCTCTTCACCTTGCACACGGACCGAGAAGACAGGGGGCATGTTGGGGCCACGGGTGTCGGCTGCAGGCATGCGGCCGGCAAATTGATGGGGAAGTATGCACCGCATCCCACATTGGCGTTAGCCTGCATATCTCGACGATTTCCTGCTGCGGTCCCTTGTTGATCAGGGATTTCACGGCGGGTTTCGTTCAGTACTGATCGTCACCGTAGACATCGTAGGCAAAGTTGTCGAAGCGCGTGAACTGTCCCTGGAAGGTGAGCATTACCGTTCCGATCGGGCCATTACGCTGTTTGCCGATGATGATCTCGGCCTTGCCCTTGTCCGGGCTATCCTCGTTATAGACCTCGTCGCGATAGATGAAAACGATCAGATCGGCATCTTGTTCTATCGCGCCGGACTCGCGCAGGTCTGACATTACCGGGCGCTTGTTGGGCCGCTGTTCCAGTGAGCGGTTGAGCTGGGACAGCGCAACCACCGGCACGTTGATTTCCTTGGCCAAGGCCTTGAGCGCGCGTGAGATCGCCGATATCTCAGTGGTGCGATTCTCGCCCGCCTCCGGCGCCTGCATCAGCTGCAGATAATCGATGACGACCAGACCAAGCTGCCCGTGCTCCTTGGTCAAGCGCCGACATCGCGCGCGCAAATCCGTCGGGGTGAGTGCCGGCGTATCGTCGATGAACAGCTTGGTATTGTTGAGTATGTTGACCGCGGAGGTCACGCGCGGCCAGTCGTCATCTTCCAGTTTGCCCGAGCGCACTGCCTGCTGATTGACCCGCCCCAGCGACGAGATCATGCGCATAGTCAGCGCCTCGCCTGGCATCTCCATCGAGAAAATGGCCACCGGCAGACTCGTGGTTATCGCCACGTTCTCGGCGACGTTCATGGCAAAGCTGGTCTTTCCCATCGATGGACGACCGGCGACGATGATCAGATCCGCCTTCTGCAGACCCGAGGTCTTGCCATCAAAATCCGTGAAACCGCTCGACACGCCGGTCAGCGCATTGTCGCTGCCATACAATTCTTCGATACGATTGATGGTCTCGGTCAGGAGTCGCGTAATCGAGCGGAATCCGCCACCGCCGCGGGCCTGCTGCTCGGCAATCTGGAAAACCTGGTTCTCGGCAAAGTCGAGCAGTTCGTGCACCTTGCGCCCCTTGGGCCGGAAGCCGCTCTCCGCAATCTGATTGCCGACCTTGATCAGCTGACGAATCACAGACTGCTCGCGCACGATGGCCGCATAGGCCTGGATGTTTGCTGCGCTTGGGGTGTCGTTCGCGAGCGCGCCCAAATAGGCCAGACCACCGACGTCTTGCAGCGACTCGCGGCGCTCGAGTTCTTCCGACAAGGTCACCACATCGGTGGGCCGGTCTGCATCCATCAGGCCGGCGATAGCGGAGAAGATCAGCTGGTGCTCGCGCCGATAGAAATCCTGCTCAGTGATCTGGTCGGCCACTTGGTCCCAGCCACTGTTGTCCAGCATCAGGCCGCCCAGCACAGACTGCTCCGCCTGCAGCGAGTGCGGTGGCAGACGCAACGCCTCCATCTGCGCATCCGGGCCCGTTTCGGCCATCAACTCGGGGCCAGACTCGTATACCGCGTCAACCATTGTGCCGCCAAAGAAAATCGTCCGGGAGACTATCGATTACACCACAAGCCGACCGGTGTGCGCAGCACGGAATACAAGACAGCCACCATAGCCGGGATAAGCTGCGCAGCGATGCAAACCGTCCAGTGCAGTCGGGATCGGACCGCGCGGCTCACAGCAAGCCGCGCGCAAGGACTCATTCCTCGCCGGCAATCACGACCTTGAGGTCAGCGTCGACGTCGCTATGCAGATGCAGGGTCACCGTGTAGTCGCCGGCCACGCGGAAAGGTCCCTCGGGTAGCCGGACCTCCGATTTTTCGATCTCGACGCCGGCCTCGCCGCAGGCGCGCGCGATATCGGCAGTGCCGACGGAACCGAACAGGCGGCCTTCTTCGCCGGCCTTGTGGACAATGGTGACGCCGTCACTCAGGGCCTCTATCTGCGCCTTGCGCGCCTCCGCCGCGGCCAATCTTTCCGCCGCCTGCTGCTCCAGTTCGGCGCGCCGCGCTTCGAACAGCCTGACGTTTTCCGGGCTGGCAAACACCGCCTTACCCTTCGGGATCAGAAAGTTACGGCCAAAACCGGACTTGACTGAGACCTTCTCCCCCAGGCCGCCCAGATTGGCTACCTTCTCCAGTAGAATGACTTCCATCGTTACTCAACCTCTGTGTTCAGTTCATTCACCGCCGGCCCCCGACCGCCGCGCACGGGCGCGAGCCCGAAAATCCAGCCAGCCGTCCGCATAACCCGCGAGGGCGATAGCGCCCGCGCCCTGCGGCGCGACCAGGATCAGCAGCAGATACACACCCACCAGCCAGGCAGAAGAGGCGCTGAATTCAGCGACCAGTCCATGCGCCACGCTGAGCCCCTGGATCATGAACACCACCATGCCAATCAGGTACAGCTGACCCATGAAGCTCGGCTCGCCACCGGTCATCAATACGCCACCGACCAACAACACCGGCACCACGAGCAACAGCCAGCGTCCAACGCGCAGTGCGCGAAACTCGACGCCGAACGCCCCGGGATGGTCGATGAGCGATGCCCAATAACGCGCCAGCAGCAATGAGGCCACGGCGCCAAGAAACCAGGTCGCCGCCACGCCACCCGCCATCCAGCCCGCCATCAGCTCCACCAGCTGACCGGCGCTCGCGGCATCTAAGGTCTCGGCACCGATCCGCTCCACCACGAATGTATTCAATGCCTCTGCCCAGAAGGCCGCCGGATCATCCAGCAACAGATACTGAAGCATCACGATCGCGGCGGCCGCGATCACGGCCACCTCGATCGCCTTGCGCAACATCCCGGTTTGACCCAATACGCCACCCAGCAGTGCTGCCGGCAGCCACAGGATCATGCCCATCAGCAGCGTCGCCAGCGGCATCTGGAACAGCAGACCGCCAAAGCCTGCGACCACCGCCAGCGAGGTACCCAGGACCAGCGCGCCTTCGCGCCAGCCCTGGCGCAGCACCGTCAGGGTCATCACCGCGGCGCTGACCAGACCCAGTGGCGTCACCAGCAATGCCAGAATCGCCGATACCGACGCCGCGATGACCGCCTGCATCCGGCCTTTCATCACCCAACTGGCGAAGGCCTTCATGCGCTCATCCTCCGGGTGTGCGCGCTAGGGCGCGACCAAGGTGCCGCGTCCTCACTATCGCGCCCCTTCTCCTAGCCCAGTCCACACCACAGTGCTCGGCGTCGCCATCACCAGGGAGCGCGCTCGAGACGGGCAGCGCTGCCGCGCGGGCTCCCAGCGGTCGGTCCAGCACGACGAATGCCAAACCGGCGCCTACGATCAGTGACTGTCTGAGTAGGGCAGCAGCGCCAGATAACGGGCGCGCTTGACGGCGTCGGCCAATTGGCGCTGATATCTCGCGCTGGTACCGGTAATCCGGCTCGGCACGATCTTGCCCGTCTCGGTGACAAACTGTTTGAGCAGATTCAGATCCTTGTAATCGATCTCCTCGATGCCCTCAGCCGTGAAACGGCAGTATTTGCGGCGACGAAAATAGCGTGACATCTTTAGGTTCTCCCAGGCGTCAGACGGAGGCTGCTTCGGCCGGTGGCTCGGAGCGGGCTGGCGCCGCGGACGGCGCCTCGTCCTTTTCCTCTTCCTTGGCCAATGGTGAGGTCTCAGTAACCGCCGCTTTGCGTCGGATCACCAGATTGCGCAGCACCGCGTCGTTGAAGCGGAACGCGCTCTCGAGCTCGGCCAGGGTATCGGCCCCGCACTCGACGTTCATCAGGACGTAGTGGGCCTTGTGGATCTTGTTGATCGGGTAGGCGAGCTGGCGCCGCCCCCAATCTTCCAGACGGTGCACGGTCCCTCCGCCGGTCTCTATGGTCGACCGGTAGCGCTCCACCATCGCAGGTACTTGCTCGCTCTGGTCCGGATGGACCAGAAACACTATCTCGTAGTGACGCATTGTCGCTCCTTACGGTTTCATCAGCCTCCCGCGCGAGACGGTGAGGCAAGGAGTGCCAACCGGGGTCGGCAAACAGGCGCGATAGTCTAGGCGGTCAGGCGGCCGATAACAAGCCTAGCGTGGGGGCGGGTCTCTGCTCAACCTGGGATCACCCCCGGCAGTATGGCCGCGTGAAATTGTCCCCCGTGCGCGCCCGACCGTTATCCACGGCGCTGTCGCAGCGCCTCATACAGGCAGATTCCGGCCGCCACCGAGACATTCAGGCTCTCGACCCGCCCCAGCATCGGCAGGCGCACCAGCTGATCGCAGGTCTCGCCGGTGAGTCGGCGCATGCCCTCTCCCTCTGCGCCCAGCACCAGGGCCAAGGGTCCGGCCAAGTCGACATCGAACAGACCCGCTGCAGCCTCGGCAGCGGTGCCGACGACGAACACCCGGTGGACACGCTGCAGATGCCGCAGGGTGCGGGAAAGGTTGGTCACCTGGACATAAGGCACGGTCTCGGCGGCGCCGCTGGCGACCTTGCATGCCGCTGGCGTCAGACCGCTGGCCCGGTCCCGAGGCGCAATCACCGCATGCACCCCGGCCGCATCCGCGGTGCGCAGACAGGCACCGAGATTGTGCGGGTCCGTGACACCATCCAACACCAGCAGAAACGGCGCTGTGGTGAGACCGCCCAGCAGTTCATCGAGCGCGGACTCGCCCAGACTCGCCGGCATTTCTCCATGCGCCACTATGCCCTGATGGTTTGCGCCCGCAGTCAGGCGGTCAAGCGCCGCTTTGTCCGAGGCCTCTGGCTGCAGACCGGCGGCGCGCGCCTGGTCGAGCAGCTGGCGCAGACGCCGGTCGTTGCGCGCCGCATCGAACCACATACCATCGATGCGTTGTCGGCCGTGCTTCAACGCGGCGCGAACCGCATGGATGCCGATGATGAAATTGCTACTCAACCCTTGACCTTGCCGTCACCCCGCCGCCTGCTGCGCAGTGCGCGCGCAGGTCGCTTTCCTCTGGGGCGCCTGGGACCTCCCTTGCCGGGGCCCTCGACCTGGTCGGCCAGCACGAAATCGATCTTGCGGTCGTCGATGTTGACCGCGGCCACTTTCACCCTGAGGGTGTCGCCGAGACGATAGACCCTGCCGGTCCGGTCTCCGGTGAGCCGGTGGCCAATCGGGTCGAAGTGGAAATAGTCATAGTCAAGCGCCGTGATGTGCACCAGACCCGATACATAGACGCCGTCGAGTTCCACGAAGATACCAAAGCTATTGACCCCGGAGATCACCCCGTCGAACGACTCACCGACCTTGTCGAGCATATACTCGCACTTCAGGGTGTCGGCCGCATCGCGAGTCGCATCGTCGGCACGACGCTCTGTCGCCGAACAATGCTCCCCCATCGCCGCGAGGTGCTGATGGGTATATTCGAAAGCCTCCTGCGGTTCACCCCTCAGCAGGTGTTTGAGCGCGCGATGGACCATGAGGTCAGGGTAGCGTCTGATCGGCGAGGTAAAGTGCGCATAGGCGGGAAAGGCCAGACCGAAATGGCCGACATTGTTGTCTGAATACACTGCCTGCATCATCGAGCGCAGCAGCACCACCTGAATGACATGGAAATCGGGCCGGGATTTGACACGATCCAACAGATCCGCGTAGTCCTTCGCGGTCGGCTCTGCCCCACCGCCCAGGCGCAGACCCAGCTCCGCGAGGAACTCCCCCAGGTCTGCCAGCTTCTCGGCGCTGGGCTTTTCGTGAATCCGGTAAAGTGCCGGCATCTTGTTGCGCAACAGATGGCGTGCGGCTGCGACGTTTGCCGCCAGCATGCACTCTTCGATGAGCTTGTGCGCGTCGTGGCGCACCATGGGTTCGATCGCCGCCAGTTTTCCTTTGTCGTCGAAGCGAAACCGGGTCTCGACCGTATCGAAGTCAATCGCCCCGCGCTCCGACCGCGCAGCGTGCAGTATCATGTAGAGCCCATGCAGATCGCGCAGGTGCGGCAGCAGTTGCGCATGCCTGGCAATCAGTTCTGCATCACCATCGATCAGCATGGCGCCGACCTGATCGTAGGTCAGGCGCGCATGTGAATTCATCACCGCCTCGAAGAATCGCGATCGGAACAGATTACCTCCCCCGTCGAAGTAGAGTTCCGCGGTCATGCACAGGCGATCCACGCGCGGATTCAGGGAACACAAACCGTTCGACAACGCCTCGGGCAACATTGGTACGACGCGATCGGGGAAGTAGACGGAATTGCCGCGCTTGTAGGCCTCCTCGTCCAATGGAGTGCCTATCTCGACATAGGCAGAGACATCCGCAATCGCGACCAGCAAGCGCCAACCCTTTTGAGTACGCTCGCAGAACACGGCATCATCGAAATCCCGCGCGTCCGCCCCGTCGATAGTCACCAGCGGGAGCTTGCGCAGATCAACGCGCCCGAGCTTGGCCGACGGCGGCACCTCGGGTGCCAGCAAGGCGGTCTCACGCTCCACCTCGGCGGGCCATTCCAGTGGGATATCATTGGCGCGAATCGCGACGTCGGTCGCCATGCCCGGTGCCAGATGGTCGCCGAGGATCTCGACGACCTCGCCGAGCGGCTGCCGCCAAGTCTCCGGGTGCTCGGTGATATGCACGACCACCATCTGCCCGTCCCGGGCACCCTGCAGACGATCCGGCGTGATCAGCACCTGTTGTGCTATGCGCTTATTGTCAGGTCGCAGAAAGGCGACCCCCGCCTCCAGCTGTACCCGCCCGACGACATTCTCGAACGCACGTTCCAGCACCTCGACCACCGCAGCCTCACGGCGGCCGCGGCGATCCATCCCGGCAACCCGGGCGACGATGCGGTCGCCATGCCATAAGCGCCGCATCTCGCGCGGACTGAGATAGAGATCCTCGCCACCTTCGTCAGGGTGCAGGAAACCGAAGCCGTCGGGGTGACCGATCACGCGCCCGTGGATCAGGTCCTCGTGGTTTACCACGCAATAACCACCGCGGCGATTCATTACCACCTGGCCATCGCGCGACATCGCGTTGATGCGTCGCGACAGGGCGTCGAGCTGCTGAGGATCGGTCAGTTGCAGCGCGTCGGCGAGATCCTCGAACAACAGCGGGGCCGCATGGTCCTGCATGATCGTCAGAATGAACTCGCGACTCGGGATCGGATTGGCATACTTTTTGGCCTCACGGGCCTGGTACGGATCACGGTTGCGATCGACGCGGCGCTTTTTACGTCTTGACACGGGGGAGACAATCTCAATTTTCAGTCATCGGGCTGCTATTGTAGCGTTGACAGTGCATGACTGTCGCTGTAGTGTTCGCGCGTCTGTTTTCGGGCCCCGACCCGACGCACGGCCGAAGTGGCGGAATTGGTAGACGCGCATGGTTCAGGTCCATGTCTGGGAAACCAGGTGGAGGTTCAAGTCCTCTCTTCGGCACCATCCCGGTCGGCTTATCAGCCGGACGGCCGCGCTCCCCCTCGCACAAAACGATGTCCTCGTCGTCCGCCTGCACTGGCGTGCGTCGCAATCCGCTATCATGTCGCTGTCGAGTGGATCCTAGTGAGGTACGGGCCGATGTCGAACGAGGGCTATCATGAGCCGATTGGCGAACTCTCCGACGAAACGCGTGATATGCATCGCGCGATCGTGTCGTTGATGGAAGAATTGGAGGCGGTCGATTGGTACAACCAGCGCGTGGACGCCTGTAAGAATCCGGAACTGCGCGCCATTCTTGCGCACAACCGCGATGAAGAGAAAGAACACGCTGCCATGGTGCTGGAATGGATCCGACGACAGGACCCGGCATTCGATAAAGAGCTGCAGGACTACTTGTTCACCGACAAAGAGATCGCGCATGAATAGCGCACTGTGGCGCTCGCGCTGATCGGAGGCAAGCCAACGACCGGCGGGAGACCCGCCGCGCCGGCGAATACCTCTTAGCCTCAAGAACGCGATGTTGTACTTCGCCTATGGCTCCAACATGTCGCCGAAGCGCCTCCTACAGCGAGTGCCGTCGGCAGTCGTAGTCGGTATCGCGATCCTACCCGGCCACCGCCTCGCGTTTCACAAAGTCGGCAGAGATGGCTCGGCCAAGTGCGACGCGTCGTTCACAGACGCAGTCGCCGACCGCGTGCACGGCGTTATCTACCGCATCGATTCCCGGCATAAAGCTCGGCTAGACGCCAAGGAGGGCCTGGGCCATGGCTATGAGCAGAAGACGGTCGAGGTCCAACTGCTCGATCAGAGAACATCGTCCGCGTTCCTCTATTACGCGACGCATGTCGACGCCTCGCTGAGGCCCTTCACCTGGTATCGGGAACACGTGCTGCACGGTGCGCGTGCCCACACGCTGCCAGGGCACTACATCGCCGCGATCCAGGCGGTCGAAGCTGTCGATGACCCGGATCCACAGCGACACTGGCTGGAAATGGCCATCTACGGCTGAATTCTTAAGCTGTCACCCTGAGGAATGCGACATCGAGAGGCCGATCAACACCAGCTGGGCTCACCTTCGACACGATCGCAGGACATCAGCTCCCGGATATTCGCTTCAATGATGCGATAACCCACGTTACCGTAGAGCAGTTGCCGCCCTTCGTTGAAGACATAGGTCGGGCTGCCCG
>JASFJQ010000015.1:0-12761 GCA_050121305.1 Chromatiaceae bacterium | reverse complement strand
TCGCCCATTGTCCAATATTCCCCACTGCTGCCTCCCGTAGGAGTCTGGGCCGTGTCTCAGTCCCAGTGTGGCTGTTCGTCCTCTCAGACCAGCTACAGATCGTCGCCTTGGTAGGCTTTTACCCCACCAACAAGCTAATCTGACGCGGGCTCATCTAATAGCGGCCGAAGCCTTTCCCCCATAGGGCTCATGCGGTATTAGCTCGAGTTTCCCCGAGTTATCCCCCACTACTAGGCAGATTCCCACGCGTTACTCACCCGTCCGCCACTCTACTCTCACCCGAAGGTGATTTCGCGTTCGACTTGCATGTGTTAAGCATGCCGCCAGCGTTCAATCTGAGCCAGGATCAAACTCTTCAGTTCAATCATCGATTGTTGCTTGAGGCAACAAATCTTGGCTCAACTCAGAATCTTCGGTATTGAAGATGCTTTCGTTGATATACATGGCCGTTTCGGACCATCAACGGAGCACCCACACAAATTACCTGATCTAACTTGTTAAAGAGCAGCGCGCTTGCGGTAAGCGCGGAGACGGACAAGTATGAAACGTCTCCTTGTAAGCCGTCAAGCGATTCCTTTTCGCTCGGGGCCGTTTGATCCGGCTTTGCCGTTTCAAGGCGGCGTATTCTAGTGCCTCTACGCAGATCGTCAACCAATTTTTTTTCTGAGGGCTCGCCGGTCCGGACCGGCGAGCGGAACTGCAACTTGCCGGACATCGCCGCGTGGCCGCCGCGGCGCCGGCAAACCCTGCTCTACTCAATGATGAGACGGGCAAATTTCCGCTTCCCAACCTGGCAGACTACATTCACCCCTTTCAAAAGCACCAGGCCCCGATCTTCCACCCGCTCACCGTCCAGGCGCACTGCCCCCTGTTTTATCAACCGCATACCCTCGGCATTGCTCGACGCCAGGCCAGACTCCTTGAGCGCGCTGGCAATCGGCAGGCCCTCAGGGGCCTGCAGTACACATTCGCGAATGTCGTTCGGTAGGGTACCTCTCTGGAAGCGATCGATGAAGTTCTGCCTGGCCTGCGCCGCCAGCGATGGCGAATAGAATCTCTCTACAAGTTCGGCACCGAGCTCGAATTTGACATCCCGTGGGTTTGCGCCTTTCTCGACCTGTTGCCGCAGGGCATCGATCTCAAGCAGTGGACGAAAACTGAGAAGTTCGAAGTAGCGCCACATCAAATCGTCGGATATCGACATGATCTTGCCGAACATCTCGTCAGGCGGATCCGTGATGCCGATATAGTTCCCGAGCGACTTGGACATCTTTTGCATGCCGTCCAGACCTTCAAGGAGCGGCATAGTGATCACCACTTGAGGCTCCTGGCCATGCGCTTCCTGCATTTGTCGCCCGACCAGCAGATTGAACTTCTGATCGGTGCCCCCAAGCTCGACGTCTGCGCTGATGGCTACAGAGTCGTAGCCCTGAATCAGCGGGTACAGAAATTCATGGACGGCGATCGGCTGACCCGCCTTGTAGCGCTTGCTGAAGTCGTCTCGCTCGAGCATCCGTGCGACCGTGTGCTTGGCAGCGAGTTGAATCAGGCCGGCCGCATCCATTTCTCCCATCCAACTGGAGTTGAACACTACCAGGGTCTTGGCGGGATCGAGGATCTTGAAGATCTGCTCTTCGTACGTCTTCGCATTGTCGATCACCTCGTCCCGGGTCAGCGGCGGCCGCGTCGCGCTCTTACCGGTCGGGTCCCCAATCATCCCTGTGAAATCGCCGATCAAAAACAGGACCTCATGACCGATTTCCTGGAATTGGCGCAGCTTGTTGATGAGAACCGTGTGTCCGAGATGGAGGTCAGGCGCCGTCGGATCAAACCCCGCCTTGATCCGCAAGGGCTTCTGCCTGGCCAGCTTTTTCACCAGATCGGCTTCCAGCAGGATCTCTTCGGCACCGCGCCGGATGATGCTCAGGGACTCGCTCAGGGACATGACGCTTTCTCGCAATCTGGCACCCGCAAAGCGGGCAAATCTAACAGAATCGGGAATTTTCCGCCCGGCCGACGTGGAACCGCATCGCAGACCCGGCCCGCCCAATTAAATTCCTACCGCAGCCTGCCGACTATCTGCCATAATTTTGGAGTTTTCTGAGGCTTACGGCAGTCACGTGATACCAGACTATAAATCGACAGGTAAGCAACGGCGGACACCTCGTAGGGGGCGCTTGCGCATCCTGGTAGCCGCTGGTCTGCTGGCCGGCACGGTCAGCATGGTGAAATTCTGGGATCTCGGCTCACTGGTCGCCGATGTGCAGGCTGCGGCACCCGAGGCGCCACAGCCACAGGTCGCACTGCTGCCGCTGCCCGCCGCCAGCGCCGATGACCGGCCTCAGCCCGCGCTGGACACAGAAAGCACGACCGAGGCGGTCACGACACCAGTAGCCACAGACCTCGCCCCTGCGATATCGGTCACCAGTTCACCCGCCATCCCTCAATCCAGCCCGCCAGAAGCGGCGGCGCCGAGCCTGCTCGCCAATCTTCCCGCTGCGACTGTCGACAGTCCCATTGTCGGGCCCGAGTCAATGCCGTCGGGGCCATCGGAGCAAGAAGCGGTCGAGGTGCCCGATACTTGGGTGGAGCACCGGATCGCCAAAGGTGAATCCCTGGCCCGGATATTTGCCGCGCAGGGACTCGACGCCGCATTGCTGCATCGCATCGTCAACAGCAGCAAAGAGGCCAAGTCTCTGGCCAAAATTCAGCCTGGTCAGAAAATTCGCTTCCTGTTCGACGAGAACTCCGAGCTCACCCGCCTGGAACTGCATCGCAACCGGGTCGAAAGCCTGAGGGTTGGCATCAGCGATGACGACATCAGCGTCGAACAGATAAGCAAGGCCGTTGAGAAGCGCACCGCGTCTGCCGCGGCTGTGATTGAGGCATCATTGTTCGTAGACGCCCAGAAGGCCGGTCTTTCCGACGGCCAAATCATGGATCTGGCCTCGATCTTTGGCTGGGATATCGATTTTGCGCTGGAGATTCGGGCAGGCGATCAATTTCGCGTGTTATTCGAAGAACATTATCTGGACGGCGAGAAGCTGCGTGACGGCCCTATTCTTGCCGCAGAGTTTACGAACCGCGGCAAGACATACCGTGCGGTGCGCTACGAAGACCGCAACGGTGAGGTGGGTTACTTCGACGACGATGGCCACAGTAAACGACGTGCCTTCATCCGCACGCCGATCAAATTTGCGCGCGTGAGCTCAAGGTTCAACCCCAAGCGTTGGCACCCCATTCTAAAGCGTTGGCGATCACACAAAGGGGTCGACTACGCCGCGCCTGTGGGAACACCCATCAGGGCGAGTGGCGATGGCCGCGTAAGCTTTCGTGGGACCAAAGGCGGCTACGGCCGGACCGTGATTCTGCAGCACGCGGGGCAGTACACCACCCTCTACGCGCATCTGTCGAAATATTCAAAGCGCGCCAAGGTTGGGGCACGTGTCAAACAAGGTCAGGTCATAGGCTACGTCGGTAAGAGCGGACTCGCCAGCGGGCCCCATCTGCACTACGAGTTCCGAGTTCACGGCGTGCATAAGGATCCACTGCGCGTGCAGTTGCCGAAGGCGCTCGCGCTGCCGAAGTCCGAAATCCCCACGTTTCGCGAGACCACTGCCCCACTGCTGGCCCAACTGAACTCGATTCCTGCCGATACCATGGTCGCGAGGGCAGATACTCAAGACTCGCCCTGACGCCCGTGGCGCTTTTTGTCGGCGTCATGTCCGGTACCAGCATGGATGCGGTAGACAGCGCGCTGGTTGACCTGCGCGATAAAACAGCAGATCTGCGCGCTACTTCGTCCAACGCTTGGCCCCCCGTTTTGCGCGAGCGTCTTCTGTCCCTGGCCATGGGCGCACCGATCCATGCCAGCGGTCTGGCCGCGCTCGATGCGGACATCGGCAGCTATTTGGCGGATTCGGTCAACGGCCTGCTGCGAGACAACGCCGTAGACCCGGGTCAGGTGAAGGCCATCGGCTGCCATGGCCAGACGGTCGCCCATGCCCCTGATGGGGCTCCTCCGACGACGCTGCAGCTGGGTGATGCCAACATCATCGCCGAGCGCACGGGGATAACTACCGTGAACGACTTTCGCCGACGCGACATGGCCGCCGGCGGCCAAGGTGCCCCATTGGCCCCCGCCTTCCACGCGGCCATGCTGCGCGTCGCGTCAGAAGACCGCGTGGTGCTCAACCTGGGCGGCATCGCCAATATCACCCTGCTGCCGGCAGACCCGCTGCTGCCGGTGCGCGGGTTTGACACCGGTCCGGCAAACTGTCTGATGGACCTCTGGGCGCGCCAGCAGCTGGGAAGGCCCTATGACGCGGACGGGGCGTGGGCCGCATCGACGACACCCAACGAGGACCTACTCCGCGAGATGCTCGCCGACCCCTTCTTTGCTCGGCAACCACCCAAGAGCACCGGTACTCAGTACTTCTCCATGGCCTGGTTGCGCACACAGCTGGTGCAGACAGCGCATCTTCCGCCGGAGGTGGTGCAGTCCACGCTGCTGGCGCTGACCTGTCACTCGGTCAGCGACGCAATTCGGCAGCACGCCCCCGGCGCGGCACGCGTGATCGTATGCGGCGGTGGCATCCACAACAGCGCCCTTATCCGACGGTTCAGCAGCCTGCTGACAATGCCCGTCGAATCATCGGCGGCGCACGGCATCGATCCAGACTGGATGGAGTCGATGGCCTTCGCCTGGTTGGCGCAGCGCACCCTGGCTGGCCAGCCGGGGAACCTGGCCACAGTGACCGGCGCCACCGGCCCGCGTATTCTCGGCGCCATTCATCCTGTCTGATCAACTGTCGCCAAGAAAGGCCTTGAGATGTGCCTCAACGCAGCGCCCCAAGGCATGCAGTTCATAACCGCCCTCAAGCGACGAAACGATGCGGCCCTGCGCGCTGCGATCGGCCTGCTCGCACAATCGGCGGGTGACCCAGGCATAGTCGCTGTCTACCAGATTCAATCCGGCCATATCATCGGCCTGATGCGCGTCGAATCCTGCTGAGACCAGGATCAGCTGCGGCTCAAACGCGCCAAGGCGTGGTAACCAGTGAGTCTCGACGGCTTCGCGGAAGAGGCGGCCATTGCTGCCCGCGGCGAGCGTGGTATTGACGACATTGACGGCCTGAGCGTCGCTCCCGGAGTATGGGTAGAACGGGTGCTGAAAGGTCGAACAGAACAGTATCCGTTCATCGGCCGCGACGATATCTTCCGTTCCATTGCCATGATGCACATCGAAGTCGACGATTGCGATGCGCTCCACGCCATGTTGATGCAGTGCATGATAGGCCCCGACCGCGACATTGTTGAAAAGACAGAACCCCATTGCACGGCGACGCTCCGCGTGATGCCCCGGCGGCCGCACGGCGCAGAATACCTGCCGGGCCTCGGCCCGCATCACCAGGTCGACGCCCTGGACTACCGCGCCGGCCGCTCGCAATGCGGCCCTCAACGTGTGCGGATTCATCGCTGTATCGCCGTCTAGCCAAACCAGGCCCTCGGCCGGTGCAGCGGCAAAGATCTCGGTGACATAGGCCGGGTCATGCACTGCCTCTAGCTGCTCCCGAGTGGCCAGAGGTGCGTCATAGTGGTGTAAGACCATCTCTAGGCCGGTCGCGATCAAACGGTCATTGATCGCAGTCAACCGGG
This sequence comes from Chromatiaceae bacterium, assembly GCA_050121305.1. Lineage (GTDB taxonomy): Bacteria > Pseudomonadota > Gammaproteobacteria > Chromatiales > Chromatiaceae > Thiosocius. The sequence goes on along the minus strand of JASFJQ010000015.1, from coordinate 7,103 downwards.
CGGGCTGCTCAGGATGATGCACCCCCATATCGTGTAAGAGACAGTCCGGATGAGAAATGTAGGCGATCGCCATCTGCTGTCCTCGACTTTCGTTTTGCGGTTGCGGTGCGCTTTGTTGCAGTGCAACATATCCCTCGGAGTCGCATATGCCGCGCACTTAATGTGCCTGATATCCCGCGACCAATCTGCATCTGAGCGGTAATTGAGATGAAAAAGCACTACTTGAGTAAGGTCTTCGAACCGCGATCCGTCGCGATCGTCGGCGCGTCCGAACGAGCATCATCGGTCGGCGCCCAGGTCTTGCGCAACATGCGCGAGAGTGGTTTCCAAGGCGAACTCTTTCCGGTGAACCCGAAACACGACCAAGTTCAGGGTCTCAAGGCCTACGCGTCCATTCGGGACATCGATCACGCGGTCGACCTGGTGGTGATCGCCGTGCCGGCCGAAGCGATTCCGCAGGTGATGCGCGACTGCGGCGAAAGCAGCGTTGGCGCAGCGGTCGTACTGTCCGCCGGTTTTGTCGAGATCGGAAAGGCCGGACTGACCCTGCAGCGTGCCATTGTGGATATCGCCCGGACTAACGGTATCCGGCTCGTCGGCCCAAACTGTCTCGGGGTGATGCGGCCGAGCGTCGGTCTCAATGCCACCTTTGCCAAGAGCCAAGTGGAGACCGGCCGGGTGGCGCTGGTGGCGCAATCCGGTGCCTTGTGCACCGCGCTGCTGGACTGGGCAGACTCAAACGGTTTCGGCTTCTCCACCGTGGCGGCATTGGGCGCGACGGCCGATGTCGGGTTTGGTGATGTACTCGACTTCCTGGCCGTCGACACTGAAACCCAAAGTATCCTGCTGTACGTCGAGGGCATCACCGATGCGCGATCGTTCATCAGCGGCCTGCGCGTGGCGGCACGACTCAAGCCCGTGATCGTGGTCAAGTCCGGGCGCAGCGAAAGCGGGACAAGGGCAGCAGTCTCACACACTGGGGCGCTGGTAGGCAGTGACAAGGTCTTCGATGCCGCGATCCAGCGGGCGGGTGCGGTACGGGTGCTGACTGTCAACCAACTCTTTGCTGCGGCCCAGACCCTGGCATCGGACACACGTGTCGAGGGTCCACGCCTGGCGATCGTCACAAACGGCGGTGGACCGGGCGTGATGGCCGCAGACCGGGCCAGCGATCTCGGGGTGCCGATGGCAGAACTCTCCGACAGCACGATCGAGAGGCTCAGCGCGATATTGCCCCCACACTGGTCGCACAGCGATCCAGTGGACATCCTGGGCGATGCCGGCAGTGATCGCTATCACGCCGCAACAGAGATCGTGCTGGCAGACAAGAACGTCGACGGTGTGCTGGTGTTATTGACCCCCCAGGCGATGACGGACCCAACGGCGTGCGCCGAGGCCGTAGTCAGCGCGGCCGCGAAGGCGCACAAACCCGTACTGGCCTGCTGGATGGGCGAGAAGCTGGTCGATCAGGGGCGTCGTTTGTTCGTTGAGGCGGGTATTCCGCATTTCACGAGCCCGGAGGGTGGCGTAGACGCGTTCGGCTACCTCGCCTGCTATCGGCGAAACCAGGCAGCGTTGCTCCAGGCACCTGCGCCGCTGTCAAAGCATCTCGAACCCGATGTCGAGGGCGCACGTCTGATCATCGAACACGCAATCGCCGAACGCCGCTATACCTTGAGCAATACCGAGGCCAAGGCCGTGCTGCGGGCCTTCCATATCCCCACGACACCAAGCATAAACGTCGACTCGGCGGCGGATGCGCTAGTCGCCGCCGAAAGCCTTGGCCTACCGGTAGCGATGAAGATCAACTCACCGGATATCCCGCACAAATCTGACGTTGGCGGGGTACGCCTGAATATTCACGAACCTCGCTCGGTGCGAACTACCTTCCGCGACATCATGGAGAGTGTAAAGGCACAGTGCCCGGAGGCGCGCATCTCGGGCGTCAGCATAGAACCCATGCTCGAGCGTCCGTATGCGCGCGAGATAATGATCGGGATTGCGCACGACGACGTCTTCGGTCCCGTGATCAGCTTCGGTGCCGGCGGCACTGCAGTTGAGGTCTTCGCCGACAGCCAGGTGGCGCTACCGCCGCTGAATGAGTATCTCAGCACGGAGCTGATCAGAGGCACGCGCGCCGCGCGCCTTCTCGGGCGGTTTCGGAACCTGCCACAGGCCGATATGGGGAAGCTGACCGATGCGCTGCAGCGCATCTCGGAGATTGCCTGCGAGCTGCCCCAGGTGCAGGAACTGGACGTCAATCCAATGCTCGTCGATGAAGACGGCGTTGTCGCGGTCGATGCGCGGATCGTCGTGGCCGCGCCCGAGACCAGCACGGCACGCTATGGTCACATGGCGATACATCCCTATCCGACAGAGCTTGAGACGAGTTGGCAGTTGCCCGACGGCACAGATATATGCTTACGGCCGATCCGCCCGGAAGATGCCGAGATCGAACAGGATTTTGTGCAGAACCTGTCCCCCGAGAGCAAGTACTTCCGCTTCATGCAGAGCATGGAAAAACTGACGCCATTGATGCTGGCGCGCTTCACACAAATCGATTATGACCGCGAGATGGCACTGGTCGCGGTGATCAATCAACACACCAGCGATGCGAGGATCCTCGGTGTCGCCCGCTATATCAGTAACCCCGACCGGCAATCCTGCGAATTCGCGCTCACAGTCGCCGATGCCTGGCAGCGGAAGGGTGTCGGACGTCAGCTCATGCAGCGCCTGATGGCGGTAGCCCGAGACCGCGGCATCGAAATTCTTCAGGGCGAGGTCCTAGCGAACAACACCAAGATGCTGCGGTTGTGCGAACAGCTCGGATTTCATGTCGTGCATGGAGAACACGACCCCGACGTGGTCGAGGTCAGGCGCCATCTATGAACTGATTTGCGCAAGGTGCGCCTCGCCGTGCGCGAGGCGCTGTATCAGGTCGAGAAGGATGAGCCGCAGCCGCAGGTCGTCGTGGCATTCGGGTTTCGGATCACGAACTGCGCACCCTGAAGGCCCTCGGAATAGTCGACCTCTGCGCCCATCAGATACTGAACACTCATAGGGTCGATCAGCAATGTGATGCCGTCGGTTACTACCCGCTCGTCGCCCTCGTTAACGGTCTCATCGAACGTGAAGCCATACTGAAACCCGGAGCAACCTCCACCCTGCACGTAAATGCGCAGCATGAGATCTGGGTTGCCCTCTTCTGCAATCAGTTCAGCCACCTTGTGTGCGGCGGCCGCTGTAAAAACCAGGGCGTCGCTGCTCGTCACTGCTTGTTCAGTCATACCATCACCTGTCGAATTAGCGCCGTCTGGCCGAGCCTGGCCGGACGGAGAGCTAGTATGCTTATCCCGATCAAATTGGTCAACTATTAGCCGTTGAGATCTGGGTCAGGGGGGGGTGTGGACTCAAGTGCCGGGCCCTGCGATGGTCCTGCACTCTCCAGGCCGCGCGTCGCCTCGTCTTCCACGCGCACCAGCTGGCCATTGACCTGGGCACCCATGGCCATCTCCAGAAGTCGATAATAGACCGTGCCGGTCACGCGGGCGTTATTTGCCAGCTCCACGCGCTCGCCGACATGGACGTCACCGACTACGGTACCGTTTAGGATTAGGTTTTCCACCCTGACATCACCCTCGACAGCGCCCAGCTGGCTTACTGTCAGGGTCGCGCGGGTTTCGGCCTCGCCGATCACTTTGCCGCGGATAGCGCCGTCCAGATGCAGGCCTCCCGAAAATGTCACGTCGCCAGTGATGGCCGTCCCTTGACCGATTACGGTCGCGACCTTTGGGGCCTTGAAGCGTTTTACTCGCGCCATCTGTCCCTTTCCCCTGTGTATGCAATTCGCTCAGGCGTCCGATGGCTTCCAGTCGAACGATTGCTCGAAAGAACGAAAACTCTTGCCATCAGGCTTCACCGCCACCTCGATCTTCGCGGGTTCAAAGCCTTTCGGCAATGAAAGGTCAGTCGTCAATCGCTGAAAATTCTTGAAGCGTATTCCGATATTCGACCGCTTGCCATTGGTGAGCGTCTGCATATCGAGTGTCTTCTCGGCCCCATTGAGTTGGCCCGTGACGCGGATGACCGCATGGCCGTTAATCGTGTCCTCGTCCTCGGTCTGCTTCGATAGCGTCACTTCGAAGCGGTAGGCCAGCTCATCGAGCGCGGTTAGAGACTGGCCGTCCAGTACCAGCTTGCTGTCGCCGCCCGAGACCATACGCTTCAGAAAGGCCACCTCGCGCTTCAGCTCGGCGCGCTCCTCCTGCAGCGCCCGAATCTCGGCCTGCACACTTTCGGCCGCCGCGCGATCGATCTGCCCGGCTCGCTCGAGGCGCGCTGCACTGGCACGTAGTGCGTCGCGCTCCTGCTCCAATTCGGCAATTCGCCGAAAAGGATCGGTTGGCGTCGGGTCGCCCATGCGGGCATCGAGACTGGCCTGCACGCGGCCGAACTCAAAAACCTGCCAAGACCAGGCCGCCAAGCCGACCACCAGGACGACCCACACCCAAGGGCGCCATCCTGACCGAGGCTGCACGATGCGCGGCGTCACTATCCGTGTCGGTTTTATCTTTCCCATAGCCGCTCAGGGTAGCAGCGCCACCTGCTCGAGACCGATGTGTTCATCCAAGCCAAACATCAGGTTCATGTTCTGCACCGCTTGACCCGCCGCACCCTTGGTCAGATTGTCGATCACCGAGAGCACCACCAGCGTCTCGCCATCCTGGGGTCGATGTATGGCGATACGACACTGATTGACACCCCGCACACTGCGCGTCTCCGGATGGCTGCCTGGCGGCAACACATCGACGAAGGGCTCATCCGCATAGCGTTGCTCGAAAAGTGCCTGCAGATCATCGACGTTACCGCGCAGCCGGGCATACAGCGTCGCATGGATCCCGCGGATCATCGGCACCAGATGCGGCACGAATGTCAGACCGACGGGCTTCGAGGTCACCCAAGACAGCGTCTGCCGAATCTCCGGCAGGTGCCGATGCCCGGAGACTGCGTAGGCCTTGAAGCTCTCACCGACCTCGCCCATCAGCATCGCGGCATTGCTCCCGCGACCAGCCCCGCTGACACCCGATTTGCAGTCAGCGACCAGACTCGAGGTGTCTACCAGGCCCCGCTCGATCAACGGCAGAAACCCTAGCGCCACCGCGGTCGGGTAGCAGCCTGGATTCGCCACCAGGCGGGCCTTGCGGATCTCCTCGCGATTGAGTTCCGGCAAGCCGTAAACCGCGTCAGCCAACACCTCCCGGCAAGCATGTGGCATGCCGTACCATTGCTCCCAAAGCACCGGGTCCCGCAGACGAAAATCAGCCGCCAGGTCGATCACCCGAACGTCACGCCGCAGCAGTTCCGGGACCATCTGCATCGCGGTGCCGTTAGGCGTGGCAAAAAACACCAGGTCACATTCTGCGAGTGCCGCCGGATTTGGATCCGAGAATGCAATATCGAAATGGCCGCGCAGATTGCCATACAGCGACGAGACTTGGCGGCCTGATTCAGCACGCGAGGTGATCTGCGAGACCTCGGCCTGTGGATGCATTGCCAGGAGCCGCAACAGTTCGACACCCGTGTAGCCGGTGCCGCCGACGATACCGATCTTGATCATTTGGACTGGGCGTGTCTCAGTAACGAAACCGGGCGCCTATTCTAAACCCAAATGTGGGCAAAAAACGGCGGCATCGGTCGGGAGCGACGGTCGATGCATTACCCGTTCTTGGTGATCGCCATCAGGCGCATGCTAAAGTCGAGCGGAACCATCGCCATGGCCGCGCCGGTGCACGCCGGCGGGTTGGGTGCAGCCGCGATGGGGCCGTTTACATCGCCGAAGCCAGGGGTCGCCATTGAACACGTCCAGACTCATTTCGCCGATTTCCGCTACCAAACGGGCATTGCTCAACGGCATCCGGCGCAACAAGGTCTTGAACACAGTTCACCAAAAAGATGCCGCCGAATCCGGCGGCGCAGCTGAGCGATGATCGAGCGGCTGCTGCCCCATGTCCTGTTGGTGCTGATCCTGTTGGGGGGCGTCTGGTTGATGTGGCCGCGCGCGCAGGCAATCCCTGAAGCCACGTTCAACCTGGTCGACGGACGCACCCTGCACAGCAGTGATCTGCGAGGCAAGAGCGTGCTGATCAACTTCTGGTCGGTAAGCTGTGCGGTCTGCTTGCGCGATATGCCGCGCCTGCGGAATCTACAAGAGTCACTGGCCGACCGTGGTCTGCTGGTGCTTGGCGTGGCCATGCCCCACGATCCACCGGCAGCCGTCATCCGCACGGTGGAAAAGCTCCAGCCAGGTTACCCGATCGCGTTGGATGTGCACGGCGAGATCAGCAAGGCCTTTGGTGGTGTCAGGGTAACGCCAACCACATATCTCGTCGCGCCCGACGGCAATATCAAGTTCTCAGAGCAGGGCCCGCTAGACGAAACACGGATACGCGCGACTTTGTTGACCTTTCAGGGATAACCGAAATGTGGCTGAAAGCATGGCATCTGATCGGAATGGTCACCTGGTTTGCCGGCCTGTTCTATCTGCCACGGCTGTTCGTCTATCACGCGATGAGTGACGACCAACCGTCCATTGACCGGTTCAAGGTCATGGAACGCAAGCTGTTCTTCGGAATCACGACGCCTGGGGGGATATTTACCCTGGTGATTGGCCTTTGGATGCTCTACGACTACGCCTGGGCGGCATTCGGCAATCATTTGTGGCTGCAGATCAAGCTGGTCTTGCTTGCGGTGCTCGTCGGCTACCATAGCTACTGCGGTTTCTTGCTGGCGGATTTCAAAGACGACCGCAATCGCCATAGCCACGTCTGGTTCCGATGGTTCAACGAACTCCCGGTGCTCCTGCTGATCGCGATCGTTCTGCTTGCGGTGTTGAAGCCCGTCTAGCCCGAAAATCTCACCAGGCGAACGACCAATATCGGAAAACAGGCTTTGAAAGATGGTGTTAGATTCAAATTTCTGCTCTCGGGCAAATGACAGTCTGTTCTATGTGGCTTTTGGACCGATTTGGCCTTCGCATCTTGCGCGATCCTTCTCAAACCATAGCGGCGGCTATGCTTTTTCGAACGATCACCCAAGCCGCTTGA
>JASFJQ010000014.1:0-12788 GCA_050121305.1 Chromatiaceae bacterium | reverse complement strand
TATTCGACTGGGCGGCCAGTTCTCCCGCCACCTCATATTTGCGATCTTGCACGAGAGGCAGGATTCGTTTCCATATCCTGCGATTATTCATGCCGACCACGGTCAGATAGGCGTAACGCTCGATAACAATGGCAATGCCAATCGCCAGGATGAAGGCGATCGGGTACATGAACAGGCCGCCCGTTTGGAAGAACCTCAGCGCAGCATAGAGCGCTTCCATTTTTTATACTCCTGCGTGTTATTCGAAAGCCAATCCGACGGCGAAGCTTCATTCCAAAATGTAGCCATCCCGATGCAGTTCCAGCTCTCTACGGAAAAGGTCCTGCTCGACGGGCTCCAATTTGTCCTCCAGACGACTGTTCAGCCCGTCGCCCTCAAGTGGGGTGCCCAAACGTTTCCATGGTGCAATATACAGAGTCTTCGGTAAGGCGGGATTGCCCCGAATCGAGAGTTGATCCTGTTCGAAGCTCTCCTGCCCGAAGGCCGGGTTCGCGACCACCACAAAGAACGGCAGCAACAAGCAGAAAACATCGCACCTGATGTTCATCGTTTCTTGGTCCCTTCGAGCAGTCGAATATTGCCCGGCCGCAAGGGTCTGCGCACCGCCGTACCTGCGCGGCCAGCAAGAGCCGACAGTCTATTCCGGGGCTGCGACGGCAGATGCACGACTCTTCTCCTCGACACCCAATTTAGGCTGTAGCTCGTTGAGCCGTTGCTGGCTCAGTCTGGTCCAGCGGTCGATTTGGCCGTTCGACGCACGGCGCGAATGGGTCTGGTAAATCTCTATCGCTTTATGCTCGAATCCGACCGCTTGCTCTTCTAGTTCGCGCTCGTACTGGACCATCTCCGCAGAACCGACACCGGCCGGGCGCTCTGATGCCCGGAGGGCTTCACTGAGTTCTCGATAGAGGCCCGCGATCTGGTATGTCGCCGCGGAGCTGACCGAATCGATCTGATAGGCGGTGGCCGCCTCGAGCATGTCGAGCGCCTGCCGCATTGCGCCGAGTTTTTCGCTGAGGCTGGCTTGTAGCGGCTCGACCAGACGTATGCGACGAAACGTATCTACCTGGTAGCCTGCGAGTTCGAGTGTACTTTTGGCCGCCAATGTGCGCATGGTCCGGTCCCCAGCATCATCGACCGAGCGTTCCGCGTCGATCACATTCTGCAGCCAATCCCGACTTCGTGCACTATCGCCGCGCGCTTTCTCGAGGGCCGCCAGCTTCCAGTACACCTCGATCACCTCGGTGACCGGCTGGGGAAACTCCGTGGCATATCGCGCAAGGGCCTCGATCGCCCGCACTAGGTCACCGCTCTGCTCGTACAGTTCTGCAGCCCTCATTAATGCGGAACGACGCAATGCGTCTTCTCCGGCACCCGTCCCAAGCTGGCGGTAGATCGCGGCCGCGTCCAAGTACCTGGCATCACCGACATAAGCGAATGCGAGTTTCTTTGTGGCTTCTTGGTGCAGCGGGTGTGCCGGATAGGCGGTTCGGAACGCCTCCAAGACCTTGATCGCGTCTCTCCATTGCTGGGACGCCAACAGCGCGGACGCGGCATCATACTCGGCGGTCATCGCTACAGATGTGCCCGGCGCAGCCTCCGCAGCACGCAGAAACAATGCCGCCGACGCGCGTTCGTCACCCTTCGCACGCCGTGCCTCGGCCAGTTTGTAGACCGTAGCCGCCATGCCTTTGTTCAACGCATCTCGTCGTATATCGCTCGGGTCCGTCAGGCTGAGCGCCTCCCTATAGGCTTGTTCGGCATTCTCGAAATCACCCGTCTGGTAGCGGGCTTGAGCCAATACCGACCAGGCCGCCTGGCGCAGCCCGGTAGATGATGGCGGAGTGGTCTGCAGCAGGGTTTCGCATATCTGAATCGCCGTGCGATCTTGGTTTCGCTCGAGCAACTCGACACCCGCCTGCCTGAATACCGCAGCGGCCTTTGGATGATCAGGGTAGGTCGCGGCGAAACGCATGGCGCTGCTCGTCCTGTGTGTGCGCTCGCTGGGAACATCGGCGTTGTCGCCGCGTTCCTCGTATCTTTCGTAGGCGACAATGGCAGCCAATCCGGCCTCCGCGGCCCGGACATAATCTGCACGCTCGTAGGCGATGTGCTCGAACTCTGCGGCAGCCGAGGCGTACTCACCGGCTTCGAAGAGGAGTTCGGCGAGCTGATAATGCATTTCATCCGCATGATGCGTATCGCCGAACCAGGCAAGGTAGTCACGATACCGTCGCTCTGCTTCGCGAAAGTCGGCCTCCTGACGCGTCAGTAACGCCAGCTCGTGATAATGATCGGCCAAGTCCAAGAGACTCGATTGCAGGGCCTCCAAGACCGCCGGGCAGGCCAGCATAGAACGGTGTTCCCAGAATCCGCTCGCTGGGCCATAACCATCAACGAATGCCGCCTGCGTTTCGAGGACCTTGTTCACCGATCCAGCCTGTCGGTAGAGTCGAATGGACTCGACGAACAGCCGTGGCGCCCGGCGGTCCTGCGGCGCGCGCTGAGCAAGGGCCAGATAGGTCACGGCCGCGTCGGTGAAGAGCTCCTTTCGTTCATACAGTTCGGCGAGGTCTTGATAAATTCGTCGCTCGTAGATGCGTCCTTGGTGCTCGTCGAAATACGCGGCAATGGAATCCGCGCCGGCGAGATAGGAGAAGCACAGACTAATCGCGCGCAACACATCGCCGAGCTGTTCCCGTTCTGCGCCGGAGAGCGCGCCAAGGTAGTCGCTGAAAGAACCGCTGGGTGGCGCCTTGCGGTCCAGAATCGAAAAGAAGACTCCTAATGCATCCTGATATCGACCCTGTTTGAACAAGCTCCAGCCAAGTTTGTAGCTGGCCTGCTCGAACACCGCTACGGAATCACCCAAGCTCACGACCTCGCGATAGGCAGCCTCAGCGAGCGGAAAAGAACCCTGGCCGAACAGGATCTCGCCCCGTCTGAATTGGGCATCTGCATAGAGGCGATTTTCGGCCCTGACCGGGTCCGCGACCAAAGGTTCCAAAATCGCCATGGCGCGTTCTGGTTGCGCATTTTCGTCATAGGCCCTCGCCAGTTGGTAGAGCAGCTCCGTATCCCCGTGTGGCTGCGGATTCTGACGCAACAGATTCTCATACAGATCAATCGCAGCGGTGAGGCGTTCATCGCGAGAGACGCTACCCGGTATTGCGCTACCGGCAGGGGTCTCCGTCGCTGCCGCCAGTTCTGCCGCGCTGTCGAGCATCAGATCCGCAAGGCGTCGCTGGATCTGAGGCCTTTCCGGCGACGCGGGATAGCGCTCCAGGTAGTCGAGGTAAGCGGCGATGGCCTGCTCTCGGCGCACCTGTAAGGTCTCGGTGGCATTGGTGGGCATCGACGTTGACGATGGGCCTGGACGCTCGCCTGCGGTCTCTGATTCAGGCGTGGGTTGACCGGCGCAACCGGCGAGCAATGCAAGAATCGCAATCAGTCCGAACAGCAAGCCTTTATTTTGTCGGATCAGTATCGAGATCATAGGTCTTCGCGAGTTCCAGACGGGCCTGCTGTAGGTAGTCCTCCAGCCGACCCCGTCGGTCCTCCAGCTCGTCGATAATCAGGGCCTTGGCATAGCGTTCGTAGAGTTCAATGGCGGCGGCGATGCGCTCGCGCAACCTCCGAGCTCGCTCCTGGAGCGCTTCAATCAGCGCGCGGTAGTCCTTTACGCCACTGCGTCGATCCCTCGCCTTACGCGCGATCTGCGCTATTCGATCATTGGTTCGGCGCAAGGCCGCAGACAACCCGCCCAATGGGTTGTCCCCCAACGCGGAATCGGGTGGGACATCATAACCCGCGCCGGCTTCCGTCTTTAGCCGCGGCGAATGGCGCGCCGTATCCCGGTAGGATTCCTCGGGTAGCGCAAGGTCGGGATAGGCGAAATCCTCGCGGCTTATCGGGCGAAAGCTGCTGGCCGGTGGCAGCCAAAGGACATCGGGCGCGAGCGGCAACCGGTCAATGTCGACCGCGGCTATCTCCTCCGGCGCTGGTGGCAGCCAGATCACCTCGGATTCGGGGAGCCCGCTCGGGTCTGAGTTCGGCAGTGGTCCGTAGTCGGCCTCCGGCGGCGAATCGATCTCCGGTAATACAGGAATATCACGCGGAGATCGCGCAAGCCCCGGCGCCTGCTGCCACTCCAGCGCCTGGGAAGGAGAAGCCTGCGCCGCCGCGCGGCGATTATCGCTGGCACGGTCGCTCGCAGGATCGGCATCCGGCTCGGTACCTGAGTCCGCGGCCCGACGCGCCACCTTTGCATTCCGTCGCTTCCTCTCGACGACGGCCCGTGGCTCGACGTCCGCCAGCTGATTCATGTCGTCGAGGCTCTGGTCCAGATCGGCCAGCATCGCCTGCAGATCGCGATGGCCCAGCGAAGTCTCCTGAAAGCGGCGACTGGCCATCAGCCCGCCCAGATAGCGCGACTCCGAGGCCTCCGCTGAAGTCTCGTCTCGCTGCTCGTCCACCGCCGCAGGCGCGCGTGCATGCCGCAGCAAACGATCAAAATTTTCTTCCTCCTCTACCGCCTCGCGCGCGAGGTCCAGCTCCTCGAGCTCGCGAGACAGTGACGCCACGGCCTGTTCGTAACCCTGCGCTGCCTGCGGGGCCTGTTGCTCACGAAGCGCATACGGAATTGCCAGATAAGACTCTTGTACGGCCGGGTCCGCCGACGGACCTTGACGCAAGGTCCTCCAGACCGACAAGGCCTCGTCTGGGCGACCCTGTGCCTGCTCGACAAGACCGATCGCAAGCAGTGCACGGTTTGAATACGGGCCCTCGGCACGGACCTTTTTGAAACGCTCTCGCGCCTGCGCCAGGTGGTTTTCCCTGAGCGCGATATATCCGAGTGTCAAATTGGCCCTGTCCTTGAGGCCGAGTCGTTCCCCGTCCTCGGCACGCGCATCGGCCACCCGCGCGAGCGAGCTGGTGGCCTCCGACAGATTGCCGGCCCGCCAGAGGGCTATCCCACGATTGAAATGCGCATAACCCGCCAATGATCGGGGTCCCCGCCAGTCCTCGAGCGTTCCTGCCGCCTCCGCGTAACGACCCAATGCCATCAGCACGTTCGCGCGCAACAGTTGCAGATCGCCGACGATGTCCTCGGGCACCCTACCGCGCAGATTGTCGAGCGCGTCGGCGGCGGCAGTCGGGTAGCCCTTGCGGTAAAGCGTCTCCGCCAACTCATACCAGGCGGTGTTGGTCTGGGCCTCGGATTTGTCGTCCTCCCGCAGGCGCCGCAGCACCCGGTCGACGTCCTCATGGACACCAAAGGCCAACTTCATTCTGACCAGGAGCAGCTCCGCCTGGGTAGGCGGCTCCTTGCTCAGCTCGCTTTCGCGTGCCGCCTCGAGGTGGGTAATCGCCGAAAAATAGTCCCCCTGATACTGATGGAACAGCGCCTCACGTTGGAGGAGCTCCGGAAGGCGTGCGCGATCGCCTTCCTGGGCGCCGGCGTGTCCCGATCCGCCAAACCAACACAGGAGCGCCAGGCCGATTGCCGCTGAGGCAGGGCTAGGATGTTGAAGGAGCTGCCCGGCCACGCTGCTTACCAACTCTGAATCGTCAGCCGCGGTATGCCACGCAGCGTCGATTCCGAGACCAGGAGCTCGACGTATCTTGTCCCTTGCAGCTTTGTGAATCTGGCGCTGTTCACGATATCGAACACCTTATCCCTTGGCCCGGTACCGCTCAGTTGTGCCCGAAGAACGTGCTCGCCCTTCTCTATGCTGCCGATATAGACCCTATGCACCCCGCCTTTTCGCAGGGCCTCCATCTCGGCGTCGCCGTAACTGTGATGGACCAAGGATTCCCCATCCAGGTCAATCTTCAGGGCGTCGATGTCCATTGCCGAATTACCGCCTAACGACAAGAAAACGGTCAACCGGTGTTCCGGCGGATAGAGCAGCTCTCCTTCGAGCAGAGACAGATCGCGATTGATGTCCAACATCTCCTGTTTTATCGCCTGGACTTCCCGATCGATGGCCGCGAAGCTGGGGGCCTGGCCACGCCCATCACCCCCCGATGCAGCGCTGGCCAGGCCGAGCAACACGAGGGCACAGGCAAAGACGGGCGAACAACCCCGACGCCAGTCCCAGCGAGGGGCATTGGGCGACCACACTACTCGGATCATCGGCTTGGCGGGAGTCTGCATGTGGGCAAAAACTGGTCTTTTAGCGCAGCCATGGTCGCATTATCGTCATTCGACTGATGATCGGAAACGTCCCCCGTGTCGCGTTGGGCCGGGGCGAGGCCACTGGCGTTCTGGCCTGCCGGGCGCCGCTCCCCAAATCGGCGAACTTAATTTCACGCATTAATTCCTTGCATTCCCTTAATTTTTCTTATTTTTGAGCGATAATGTTTTTAACTTAATTGAACCAATCGGTATATCGATGGCGGATAACCGCTGCCCCTATTGTTCCGGTGCACTGCGCATCAGCAAGCTCACCTGCGAGGACTGTGGACTGGGGCTGGAGGGGACATTCGCGACGCCCCGCCTGTCGCGGCTCGATACAGCAGAACAGCGCTTCGTCGAACTGTTCGTGCTGGCAAGCGGCAGCCTCAAGCAGACGGCAGAGCTGCTGGAGGTCTCTTATCCGACGGTGCGCAGCCGACTAAACAAGCTGATCGCGCGGCTCAGCGAGGAGCAGGCCCGTGACGAAGAACGCAAGCGGCGAATCCTGGATGACATCGAGGCCGGGCGCATCCTGCCGAAACAAGGGATGCGAATGATCGAGAACCTATGACCATGAACGAACGGGACGACGACCGCGTCGAGCGCATGCTCGCCGCCGGCAAGCTGACTGCCGAGGAGGCCAAGCGCCTGCGCGACTCGCTCTCAGGACGCGCAGACCGGGAGGCGCCGATGCGCGCGGCGGCCGCGCCGCACGGGCGCCGGCGCCTGTGGCTACTGATCGGCAGCCTTGCGGTGTTCTTCTTGTTGGGCGCGGCTACGCACTACCTGTTGAGCGATGTCGACAATGGCGGTGTCGCTCCGTTACCGACCACCGAATCCCCTGCCCCGGCGTTGCCGGATGGCCGACTTATCGACCTCTCGGGTATCTCCGAGGAGAGGAGTAGTACCATGAAACGTTCTCTTCCCTTGTCCTTCGGCATAGTAAGCGTCGGCGTGCTCGCCGTGCTCGCAGCACTGCTGGTGTTCTTTTACAACGGTCTGATCGGCGCGCGCGAGCAAGTGAATGCGGGCTGGGCGCAGGTCGAGAACGTCTATCAACGGCGTCTGGATCTGGTGCCCCTGCTGGTCGATGCAGTACAGACCTATACAGATCATGAGCGGGAGACCTTGAGCGAGCTGACGCAGGCCCGTGCCAATGCCTTGCAGGTGAAAGGCGCCATCGGCGGCGTTCCGCAGTCGCTGGAGCAGCTCAAGGCCATTGAGGCCTCGCAAGGCGAGGTAGCGTCCGCGATGGCGCGCCTATTCGCGATCGTCGAGAACTATCCCTCGCTGAAGGCCAGCCGCAATTTCCTGTCGCTCCAGGATCAGATCGAAGGTACGGAGAACCGCGTTGCGATGGAGCGACGCAACTTCAATGAATTCTCCCGCCGCTATAACACCAGGCTTCAGACCTTCCCCGGCAACATCGTCGCCGAGATGTTGGGCTTCGAGGCCAAACCCTATTTCGAGGCCGAGACGCGGGCGCTGAAAGGGCTCCAAGACCCCTTCGGGCGGCACGGCAATGGCTGAGCGCACCCCAAGAAAGACCTGAGACATGCGGAAGCCCTTTGTCGTATTGATCCTCTCTGTCGTCGCCGTTATCGGCGGCGCGGTGGCCTGGTCGTTCGTCGCACACAAGGACGACGGGCTGCCGGCGGACCTGGCTGCCTTCGACCTGGAGACCAGGCCACAATCGAATCGATACCTGTTCGACTACGCAGGCGCGTTGCGCCACTACGAAGAGGGCGCGCACCACTACCTCGCACGCCTGATGTCGCGCTTTCAGATCGAGGCGCTGATCGTCAGCGTGCCCGCACTGCCCGTGGGCAAGCGCCTCGAAACCCTGGCAGTCGACCTCGTGAATCAGTGGCGCATTGGCGCGCAGCACGAGGGTCGGGGGCTGTTGCTGCTCCTGGTCGACGAGACCAAGCAGGTTAAGCTCGAGGTGGGGTATGCGCTCGAGGACGTCTTCACGGACGCGTTCAGCGGCTATGTGGAGGACCTGCAGCTCGGGCCCTACTACCGCGCCGGTGACATCGGCACCGGACTGATCGCCGTGATGGAGATGCTCGAAGAGCGGGCACAGGTAAAGAACCAGGGCGACTATAGCCCCGAGTTCATCGCCCAGTCCGATGCGGCGCTGCTGGCCGGCGGTGCCGGCGCCGCGCGCGACCTCCCCCGCTACGCGACCGACTCAAAGACTGCGGCTAGACCGGCCGGCCGCGGGGCGCGCAGCCCCGAGGAGGCCTGGGAGATCATGCTCGACAAGTGGGCCGGTGACGGGGCCGATATCGATATCGACCCCTACACGGAGATGACCCGCCTGGCGATGGGCCCTTCGGACAAGCCCGACCCGCGTACCACCAAGTGGCTGGAGCACTGGCGCGAGGCCGACTACCAGGTGCTGCGCGACGGCGACTACGCGGTGATCTGGTTCGGGGCTATAGACGGATGGGAGAATTCCCCATTCCTGTTCTGCAACACGGGTGATGGCTGGAAATTCGACATCGTCTGGCAGCGCCGCCTGGTGGTGATGGCCGACAACCCGAAGTGGCAGGTGGCCCAGGGCCCCTACCCCTATGTGGGACTGATGCGCGAGGCCTGGCAGTCGACCGGGAAGGATCTGCCACTCAGCCGCGAGGACCTCTATCGCTGCGCGGATGATTCTTCAGTCGCCACGCGAATGGCCGAGCTGCACAACGCGATCGACCGCGATCCCGCCGATGCCTCGGCCACCCTGGAACTCCTGCGCCTGAGCGTGAACACCAATCAGCGCCCGGCGGTGGTGCGCCCGCTGATCGAGCAGGCCAAACGCCTGGCGCCCGACCGCGCCGAGCCGTGGAAATACTCGGCACTGTATAACGTGACCGCCTTCTTCCAGTACAGAACGGCCTTGGGCGATATCGAACGCTTCATTGCGCTGCGCCCGGACGACCCTTTTGGTCACGACGTCAAGGGGTTTCTGCTCTACCGCTTGGGTGAGTACCAGGACTCCATCGCGTCGCTGGAACGTGCGGCAGAACTGAACCCGGACGACGGCTACGCCTACGCGCTGATGGCCCGCGACTATGCCCTGCTCGCGCGAGCGACGTCTGGGCTCAGCAGGGAGCGATACGAAATGCAGGCGCGGGCAATGCGCCGCAAGGCCGAGGCCGTGCCGGCAGCCGACGGCCAGCGCCTGGCGTGGCTGGATTCGTGGCTGTCCAAATGGCTCTAACCCACGTGTTTTACTTGTGTTTCAGTTTGCCGCTTCGGACCGAGAGAGGGCTTGGCTCTGCGGCTTGCCGGCGTGGCACCAGGTTGACACCCGGATTCACCCAACCATAATTACCGGATTTTTGCGCAGATCACTTTCCGCTGGATGTGTCTCCGGCGTATCCGGCACGCAATCATAGGCAGTGCAGGCCTTCGCAACGGCGCCGCGGGCCGACCGTTCGCACGGCATCCAACGGGGGGCATGGCGACAAGGCCCCTAGAAAGAATTTGGGATAAGCAATGAAAGACAGACCCGACCCCAGCATACAGGCCCTACCCCGCGGGGTTATGTTGAATGCCTATCCCGATAGCATTGGCCAGCGCCTTGCGGACGCAGTGGCATTACTCAAAAGGCCCGAGCTTGAAGGTGCCTTCTCCCTTTTCTACATCCTTCCCACCTTTTTCAACAGCGACCTGGATCGCGGCTTCTCGGTCATCGATTACGACATCAACGAAGCGCTCGTCAGCCCTCAAGATCTGGCCCAGCTGAACGAACTGGGTATTACGCTCAAGCTCGACATGGTGCTCAATCACCTGTCGGTGCGTTCGCCCCAGTTCCAGGATCTGCTACAGCACGGTGAGGAATCGCGGTACCGGGATTTCTTCATCGACTGGAACCTGTTTTGGGACCACGAGGGCAGCATGGCGCCGGATGGCAAGATCGTGCCGAATGCCGAGCACCTGAAAAAGCTGTTCATGAGAAAGCCCGACCTCCCGATCCTCCGGGTCTGTTTTCCGGACGGGAGCCGCAAGGTCTACTGGAACACCTTCTATCAGAAAGTGGATTTCAGGGATATCGGGCCGGACGACTTCGTCCACATCGAAGGCCTTCATCCGGATCACGCCGCGACGATCGCAGATACCATCAATCAGGCCATTGCAGAGAATGCCTGCCTGGAGGAAATGGACCTGGGCGAGCTGTCGCATCATAAACAGGACGTGTTGGCGATTGTGTGTCACAAGCGTGATTACCTGGGCCAGATGGACCTGAATGCGCGCTCCGAACTGGTCTGGGAGTTTTATGACGAGACCCTGCGCAAACTCAGCGAATATGGCGCCAAGATCATCCGTCTCGATGCCTTCGCCTACCTCCATAAAGAACCCGGCCAATCCAATTTCTTCAATGTCCCCGGTACCTGGGAGTACCTGGAGCGCCTGCGTGAGATCGCACAAAAGTATGATCTGACCATCTTTCCTGAGATCCATGCCGAATACGGGACTGGCATTCATGAGGAGATCGCGCACAAAGGATTCCCGATCTATGACTTCTTCTTTCCCGGTCTCGTCATCGACGCGCTGGATAGGGGGACAAACCAGTCACTACTGAAGTGGATAGAGGACATCAAGGTCCGAGGGCTTCAGACCATCAACATGCTCGGATGCCACGACGGCCTGCCTGTTCTCGACCTCAGGGGAAAACACGTCAACGGTACCGTCTACAGGCCGGGTCTCCTCGAGGATGAGGAAATCGAGGCCACGATGGAGAGGATCATCGGCCGGGGCGGCAGGGTGAAGAACCTGTTCGGTGCTGACGGTAAAAAGATCGCCTACTATCAGGTCAATGCGACCTACTTCAGCGCGCTGGGAGAGGACGAGCGAAAGCTTCGCCTGGCCCGCGCCATCCAGATGTTCATGCCAGGCATCCCGCAGGTATGGTATCTGGACCTGTTTGCCGGCAGTAACGACTACGAAGCGGCGGACAACGGAGGCACCGCGGGACACAAAGAGATCAACCGCACCAATCTCACGATCGAGGTCATTGAAGAACGCCTCGCACTCCCCGTCGTGCAGGACCAGCTCGCGCTGATCCGCCTGCGCAATACCTCACAGGCGTTCGCCGGGGAGATGTTCCTGAGTGAGACCGATACCCACCTGCTGCACATCACCTGGCGGCACCCCGAGGCCGTCGCGACATTGACGGCCGACCTGCGCACCCACAGCTTCACCGTTTCCCACGGCAACGGAACTACGGAAGAGGTCCTGATGTCCTTCAAGGGTTAAGGGCTAGCCAGGCTGTTGGGGCATAGCCGTCTTGGGAGAACCCGCTTGAAAATCCTTGCGACCGATCTGGATCGAACACTACTGCCGAACGGCAGCTGGCCGCCGGACCCTGGCGCCATCGACCTCTTCAACGAGCTGACGGAGAGGCATGGGGTATTCGTCGTCTATGTGACCGGGCGAAATCTCGACCTCGCCGAGAACGCAATCAAGGAGTACGGCATTCGCTATCCGCATATGCTCATCGGTGATGTCGGCACCTCGATTCGAAAGTACGAACAGGGGACCTGGACGACCCATGGCGGTTGGGAGGCGCATGTCAGAAAGACCAGTCCGAGATGGGACGCCCAAGCCGTTCGTGCCGCGATCCGCTCGGTGGACGGGATCTCGGAGCAAGAGAGCGAGCACTGCAGCGCGTTCAAACAAAGCTACTATGTCGACCACACGCGGCACGAGACCGTGTTGGACAGGATCGACGAGCTGGTCAAGGGTAGATTCGACGAGGTCATCGTCTACAGCTTCGACTCCCAGTCCGGCCAGGGGCTGCTCGACTTCCTCCCGCATAGCGCCACCAAACAGACGGCACTCGAGTATGTCGCCGACGAGCATGGCGTGAACAAGGCAGCTGTCGTCTTCTGTGGCGATAGCGGCAACGACATTTTTCCGCTCACCGCAGGATTCTCCGGCGTCCTCGTGCGCAATGCGGACGAACAACTCGTCAAGAATGTGAAGCAGGCGATGGATACGAATCCGGCACTAAGGGTCTATTTCGCAACCGGGGGCTTCAAAGACCTAAGCGGTTTCTACACCAGCGGGGTCATTGAAGGCGCCTACCACTACGGCCTCTTTAACGACGACTGAGCCCAAGTCTTGTCCATGTCTTTGCAGGAAAGGACGTCAGGCTGCATAGTGCACCAAGGCTTCAGAACTATTGGGTGTGTCAAGCAAAGCCGCTGTGTCAACCGGCCGACAAATCCGCAGGGAACGCAACAGCATCAATGAGTCATGACCTTGCCGAGCCTCAGCAACACCGAAGATCTCCAGGCCCTGCTCGAGGAGGCCGTGGAACGCGGCCGGGCCGTCGCACCCAAGGGTGAGCTCGCAGGCTACATTCCCGAGCTGCTCAACGCCGACCCGGCCGCGGTCGGTATTGCGCTGGCGATGCTCGACGGGCGCTCGTTTCAGGCCGGCGATGCGCGAACGCTCTTTACGATTCAGAGCGTCTCCAAGGTCTTCACGCTGGCCTGCGTGCTGCGGTCCGGCGATACCGGACTCTATCCGGATCGCGTATCGGTGGAGCCGAGTGGCGATGAGTTCCACTCGATCACCCGACTCGAAGAAGAACAGGGTCGGC
>JASFJQ010000013.1:0-12835 GCA_050121305.1 Chromatiaceae bacterium | reverse complement strand
AACCAGCGCCTGAACCAGGCGACCGTTCGGGTAGGCATCGACCAGATTCAGGACATAGATGCCGTCATCGGCGAGGCGCTGCCGAAGCAGGCGCGCGAATTCTTGGGTCACCAGATGATACGGGACGGCGACGTCATGAAAGGCGTCGCCGACGATGATGTCGAACCGTTCATTCTCAGGTAGCGCGCGTAAGACCGCGCGCGCATCGCCGTGGATGACGCGCATGTCGCGGTCGTCGAGAAACAGCTCGTCGCGCGCGGTCTGCGTGACCATGGGATCCAGCTCGGCAACCGTGATCTCGACCGGCAGGCTGGCCAACCATAGCGCTCGCGGCTGCGTGAAGGCGCCGCCGCCGATGAAAAAGGCACGCAAGCTACCCTTTTCGTGATGGTGACGACACATCAACTCCTGCATCAGATGCACATAGGGCGCACGCAGGAAGGTTCCATCATTCTCGACGTTCGTCCCATGCAGCAGATGGTCCAGCACGAGGCTGCGCGCCCGCCCGAGCACTGGATCGACGCCCTCGTCGATGGTGCGGATGCAGAAATAGCTGCTCTCCCGGTCGCAAGGCGAGGCCAGCGCCGGGTTGAAGAAGGTACCGAGGACAAGCACCGCGGCACCCAGCAAGGCGATGGTCGTTACGACGGCCCGCCGGCGGCTTACCAGCGGACGTATGAAAAGCAGGCCGCTGAGCAACAGCATCAGGCCGCAAGCCAACACCACATTCCGCGATCCCATGGCCGGAATCAACCACCAGGCGGCGGCAAAGGTGCCGAGGATGCTGCCCGTGGCGCCCAGCGCATGCATCATGCCGACAATGTGTCCGGTGCGCGAACTCTGTGCGAGCGCCAGGGTGGTCAGCAGCGGAGTTACGATGCCGATCAGGATAGCCGGCAGTAGAAACAAGGCGAGCACCAGAATCAGGCTGGTGCTGAGGATGGACAGCGCATAGCCGTCCAGGCCGCGCGCCGTGGCGAGCAGCAGCCACGGGATCAGCAAAGCCGATAAACCCGCCGCGACCAATACGCCACCAGCCGCTTCGGCCGTGGCCTGCCGGTCGGCCCAGGCACCGCCCAGCGCATTGCCGATCGACAGGCCCGCCAGCACGACGCCGATCACCGCCGACCATGTGTAGAGTGAGACGCCCACATAGGGCGCAATCAGGCGTGCGGCAACGATCTCGAGCACGAGGAGCAGCGCCGAGCTCAGGAACACGACAACGGCATACAGGATGATCCTTCGCTGTCTAGCCTGCATAGCTCACCGTTTTTCGTAACGAGGCCGCCGAGACGCCGCTGTGGCGGGGTGCACGGACAGGAAGGCGGTGACGGCGCAGCCGACACTGCGTCGAACCGGCTGCAACGAGACCGTTTCGCCGGGAGCGAAACAGGTCGCACGCGGTGCGCCCGAAGGGCCGATGCCAGGGACGGCATCGGACAGCGCCGCGTCACGGCGGGGGTATCGGCGGCCGCAGCAGGAAATCGGTGAGCTATGCAGGCTAGGGTCCATCGTGTCTTGTTCTAGCGCCGGACCCGATCGCCATCCACAGGAAGGCGCGCCAGCCGACGTCGTCAGTAGTGCGGTGGCGGCGGCTCCTCGGCGGTCGCGTCCCCGAGCGGTGAGGGTTGCAGCGCATGTAGCATCTGCCTGACCTTCGCCAGATCGGCGCGCAGCTGTGCGATCTGTGCGTCCTGCTGCGCCACGACGCGGTTCAGGGCCTCTATCGCCGTCTCCTGGTGGGTCAAGCGGATTTGCAGATCCTCGATTTGCCGATCGGTCACCCCAGCCACCGCCGCGCATTCCGGAACAGCCTGCGCCAGGGCGCATCCTCTACCCAGTCATCCGGATGCCATGAGTTCTGCACAGCGCGCACCACACGTTCCGGATGCGGCATCATGATGGTCACCCGACCGTCGGCGCTGCTCAGGCCGGTGATTCCGTGCGGCGAACCATTGGGATTGGCCGGGTACCGCTCGGCGACGTCACCGCTGTTCTCGATGAAACGCAGCGCCACCTGCGGCGTGACTGCCGTCAATTGTTGCGCGCTGGCGAATTCAGCCCGTCCCTCACCGTGCGCAACGACGATCGGCAGGCGCGAGCCGGCCATGCCGTCGAGCAGGATCGAAGGGGTCTGCTGCACCTCGACCATCACAAAGCGGGCCTCGAACTGCTCCGACCGATTGCGCACGAAATGGGGCCAGTGTTCGGCCCCGGGGATCAGCGCCTTCAGGTTCGACAACATCTGACAACCGTTGCACACGCCCAGGCTGAAGGTATCGGGGCGCTCAAAGAACGCACCGAATTGATCCCGCGCACGATCGTTGAACAAGATCGATTTTGCCCAACCCTCACCCGCGCCCAGGACATCGCCATAGCTGAAACCCCCGCAGGCCACCATGCCCTGGAAATCGCGCAGGTCACTGCGGCCGGCCAGGATGTCGGACATGTGGACGTCGACGCATTCGAAGCCCGACTTATTGAACGCAGCCGCCATCTCGACCTGCCCGTTGACGCCCTGCTCTCGCAAGATGGCGACACGCGGTCGTCGACGCTCGACGAAGGGCGCGGCCACATCGTCGTTGTGATCGAACGTCAGCTGTACGGACAGCCCGGGATCGTCTTCGGCAATGCGTGCGAACTCCTCTGCGGCACACTGCGGTTCGTCGCGCAAGGCCTGAAGGTCCCGGGTGGTCTCCGACCATGCCTGCTGCAGCGACACCCTGTTAGCGTCGAATACCCGGCGCCCCGCATGCCACACACGGATCGCGTCGCTATCGGTGACCGTGCCGATCAGCTGGCAGCAGGCGCCCAGTCCGGCATGCTCGAGGGCGTTCAGTACGTCGTCACTGTCGCTGTGGCGGACCTGAAGCACGGCCCCGAGCTCCTCGTTGAAGAGCACCTCAAGATCTTGCTGCGCAAGCCCGGACAGGTCGATCTCCAGACCGCAGCGGCCGGCGAAGGCCATTTCGCACAAGGTCGTTAACAGGCCGCCGTCAGACCGGTCATGATAGGCGAGCAGAAGGCGATCGCGATTGAGCTCCTGTATCGTATGAAAGAATGCCTTGAGCAGCGCCGGGTCATCGACGTCCGGGGCCCTGTCGCCGGTCTGCCGATACACCTGCGCAAGCGCCGAGCCGCCGAGGCGGTTTCTCCCCTTACCGAGATCGATCAGCACCAGATCGGTGTCACCGAGGTCCGTGCGCAACTGCGGCGTCAAGGTCTGACGCACATCGCCGACCGGGGCGAACGCAGAGATAATCAGCGACAGGGGTGCCGTCATCTCGCGCCTCGCCCCGTCGTGCTGCCACACCGTCTTCATCGACATCGAATCCTTGCCGACGGGGATCGAGATACCGAGCGCCGGACACAGTTCCAGGCCCACCGCCTGTACGGCATCGAACAACCGCGCATCCTCACCCGGATGGCCGGCCGCCGCCATCCAGTTGGCCGACAGCTTCACAGCCGCCAGTCGGTCTATCGCGGCCGCGGCCAGATTCGTCAGGGCCTCGCCGATCGCCATGCGCGCCGACGCGGCGGCATCGAGCAGGGCCAGCGGCGTGCGTTCCCCCAGGCTCATCGCCTCGCCGCGGTAGCCATCGAAGTCCGCCGCGGTGACGGCGACATCCGCAACCGGTACCTGCCAGGGACCGACCATCTGATCGCGCGCGACCATACCGGTGACACTTCGGTCACCGATGGAGATCAGGAATGTCTTGTTGGCGACGCTGGGCAGCCGCAGAACGCGCTCGGCCGCCTCGGCAACACTCACGTCGTCGACCAGCAGCGGCCGCAGCAGCGGTCTCTCTCGGCGCACATCGCGGTGCATGCGCGGTGGCTTGCCGAACAGAAGCGACATCGGCATATCGATCGGCTTGGCATCGAAATGGCTGTCGCCCAACACCAGCCGTTGCTCTGCACTCGCCTCACCGACGATCGCGTAGGGGCAGCGCTCGCGCACGCAGATCGCCTCGAACTCGGCCAGGCGCTCGTGCGCGATGGCCAGCACATAGCGTTCCTGGGCCTCGTTGCACCAGATCTCCATCGGCGACATGCCGGGGTCGTCGTTCGGTACGGCGCGCAGTTCGAATCTGCCGCCGCGCGCTGCATCGTGCACCAGTTCAGGCAGCGCATTGGATAGTCCGCCGGCACCAACATCGTGAATGAACAAGATCGGATTGCGGTCGCCGCGCTGCCAGCAGCGGTCGATCACCTCCTGGCAGCGCCGCTCCATCTCGGGGTTGGCACGCTGCACCGAGGCGAAGTCCAGGTCTTCCGCCGAGGTGCCGGAGGCCATCGATGACGCGGCCCCGCCGCCGAGGCCGATCAACATCGCTGGTCCGCCCAGCACGACCAGAGGTGTGCCGGCGGGGAAGGCCGCCTTTTCGATATCACGATAGCGGATGTTGCCGACCCCGCCGGCCAGCATGATGGGTTTGTGATAGCCACGCAGCTCGTGCCCCGTGGCGCCCGCTACCCGTTCCTCGAAGGTACGGAAATACCCAAGGAGATTGGGGCGGCCAAATTCGTTGTTGAATGCAGCCGCACCGATTGGGCCCTCGAGCATGATGTCGAGCGCGCTTACGATCCGGCTCGGCCTGCCGAAATCCCCCTCCCAGGGCTGCTGCGCCCCCGGGATGCGCAGATTGGAGACCGAGAAACCGCACAAACCGGCCTTCGGCTTGGCGCCTCTGCCGGTAGCCCCCTCGTCACGGATCTCGCCACCTGCGCCGGTTGCGGCCCCCGGGTCGGGCGAGATCGCGGTCGGATGGTTGTGCGTCTCCACCTTCATGAGGATGTGGATGTCCTCGTCGTGCCGCCCGTAAACCCCGCTCTTTGGATCGGGATAGAATCGGTAGCCCTCGCTGCCGCGGATCACCGCGGCGTTGTCCCGGTATGCCGACAACACATCATCCGGCGCCTGCTCGGTGGTGTTGCGGATCATGCCGAACAGCGAGTGGGCCTGCGTCTTGCCATCGATCGTCCAGCTCGCGTTGAAGATCTTGTGTCGACAGTGTTCCGAGTTGGCCTGCGCGAACATCATGAGTTCGACGTCACTCGGGTTGCGGCCGAGCGCGGAGAAACTCTCGACCAGGTAGTCGATTTCGTCGTCCGACAGCGCCAGACCGAGATCCGCATCCGCGGCGACCAGGGCGCCGCGCCCCCCGCGCAGGATATCGACGGCGGCGAAGGGGCGAGGCGCTGCCTGTTCGAAGAGCCTTGTCGCCTCGTCCAGACCCGCGAGTACTACTTGGGTCATGCGATCGTGCAGACGGGCCGCCAGGGCGGCGTAAGCACCAGGCCCCGGCATGTCGCCTTCGACCCAGTAGGCGATGCCGCGTTCGATGCGCCGAATCCGCTGTAGACCGCAGTTGTGTGCAATGTCGCTCGCCTTGCTGGACCAGGGTGAAATGGTCCCGGGACGTGGGACCGCCAGGAACAGCCGGCCCGCCTCGGAGACATCACCCCGTTTCGGCCCATAGGTCAGGAGCCGCTCCAACAGCGCCGCTTCCGATTCACTCAGCGTGCCGTCGATATCGATGAAGTGCACAAAGCGCGCACTGAGTCGAACGTCGCCGCCGGCAATGTCAGCCAGCTGCGCCCGGAGCTTGTGCAGACGGAATTCGGAGAGGGCGGGCGCGCCGCGCATTGTGAGCATGAAGACCCCACGGAATGATGCCGGATGGGAAGCGCCGCATGATACTGCAGCCGGCGCGCGGCGTCAGGCCGTGATCGGGAACCAGTCGCTGGCCTGGTCCTGCAACAGCAGGCTCAGACAGTCGCCCAGCCCTTCCGAGACCGCACCCAGTGTGGCCACCACGAGT
The DNA here is from genome assembly GCA_050121305.1 of Chromatiaceae bacterium. GTDB lineage: Bacteria > Pseudomonadota > Gammaproteobacteria > Chromatiales > Chromatiaceae > Thiosocius. Next base: position 7,010 of record JASFJQ010000013.1, on the reverse strand, counting down.
TCCGGCGAGTTGTTTTTTTCACTCAAATGCGCCCCCACGAGGTGTCGCAGGCGTCGATGATCGATGCGACGCAGAAAATCGGCCGCCTGCGCATTGTTCAGATGCCCGTATTGACCACCGACACGGGCCTGCAGACTCGGCGGATAGGGCCCGCTGGCCAGCATGTCGACATCGTGGTTGCATTCGAGCAACAGCGCATCGACGCCGTCGAATGCCGCGACCACCCGCGGCGTGATGCTGCCGATGTCGGTCAGCAGCCCGAGGCGGCTGCCGGCGTACTCAAATACGAACTGCGTCGGCTCACGCGCGTCATGCGGCACCGGCACCGGGGTGATCCGCAATCTCCCGATGTTCAGGTCGCCACCGTGGCTGGAGAACATTTGCAGATCGGGGAGACGGCCGAAATCGGCGGCCTGCCGCGTGCCATGGGTCATCCACACGGGGAGGTCGAGTCGGCGCGCCAGGGCGCCGACCCCACGCATGTGGTCGCCATGCTCGTGAGTAACCAGGATTGCCGACAGGCCAGTCGGGTCGAGACCGAGATGATCGCAGCGGCCCAGGAATTCGCGCGCGGCAAAACCACAGTCAACCAGCACCCGGGTCTCGCCCGCCTCGATGACGGTTGCATTGCCGCGACTACCGCTACCCAGCGAGGCAAAGCGAAAAGACATCGGCGTTCAAGCGGCCCGTATGGTCATCGCCGGCTCGGGCATTATGCGCCGTCACCGCCAGGAAGCTGGCTGGCCCTGCGATACATGTCCAGGCCGTTCAGCGAATCTGCTCGTGCAACAGGGTCAGGATCCGCTGCGCCGTCGGCGAACTCTCCACCTCGCCCTGCTCGTTGGCTACCACGGCTACCGTCTGCCCAGCCGGATTGGTGCTGACCTTGATCTGATAACGATTTACCTTGTCCACTTCGTCATCCGCCCAAAAAGCCAGGCTGGACAGCCAACCCTTGTCTGCATCCTGCTTACTGGGGTCGTTGTACCGGACATAATAGACCCCCGCCGAACGGTCGCGGTCCTCGACCGCGAAGCCGACCCGGTCGAGCGACAGGCCAATCAGGCGCCAAGAGCGTTCGAAAGACTCGTCAATGATCAGTTGGGTGCCACCACTGGTTTTGAGCAGCTGCGACCGGTCCTGTTTGCGCCCGCCGCCGGCCGCCAGTTGCGCCCTGGCCCTTTCGTCCGCGGCACCGAGGTAGACCATCAGGCGCCGCAGCATCTCATATTCAAGCTCGGGGTCCCGCTCTCGGGTGGTCCACACGGTCCGCTCGACTTCGCCTTCATTCGTCGAGACGACCTCTTCCTCCATCCCGAAGTGAGTGAGAAAGACCTCTGTCTGGTCGTTTGCAGTTCGCTCCAGGCGGACGCGATACTGGTCTCGCAGGCCGGTTTCATAAAACCCGTCGAATGCCTTACGGATGGTATCGGTGATGAAATCCCGGCTGATATTGGCGCGGTTCTCCAGCCAGGAGGTGCGCATAATGCCGACCGTGGGGTCCTGCTCCAGCAGTAGGATGCCATTCTCCTGCCAGAAATCGAGGATCCGAGGCCAGACATCCTCGACTGACGCGTTGACCAGCAACCAGCGCTCATCCCCGTCTCGCTCCACCTTGATGTCACGCATATCGGGCAGCACGCTGCCGCCGGCGGCTGTGCGGCGCGCGCTGGCATCGACACCGCGCAGGCGCCGGTCGGTGAGATATTCTGAGTAGCTGGTGGATGCACCGCCTAAGGTGTCGGGCACGCTCATGCGGTCGTTAATGCGATCGGAGGTAAGATCGGGCGGCAGCTCCAGATTGCGCGCCGCCTCTTTCTCGCGTTTGTACTCGACCGCCTTGTCGGGCAAGACCTCGTCCACGTTGACGCTGCTGCATGCTGTCAGGCCCGTCGCGAGCAATGTCAGGAGGAGATTACGCGACAGCTTTTTCATCATAGGTCTTGATTTCCCGCGGCGCCGCACCAGGCAGCGCGTTCTTGACGAATTCACAGTATGCCGGCCCGCCGCATCGCGTTGCGCAAAGCATCATGCATCGAATCTGAGAACCAGGTAAGGGGCAGACGGATACCGGGCTCGATCATACCCATTTCGGCGAGGGCCCATTTGACTGGTATCGGGTTGGACTCGAGAAACAGTTTGTCGTGCAATCCGGCTAGGTCTGCGTCGAGTGAGGCTGCCGTTTCCCTGTCACGCGCCAGCGCGGCCACACACATCGCATGCATGGCCGCCGGCGCCACGTTGGCCGTCACCGAAATATCCCCGTTGGCGCCACGCAGGATAGCCTCGCGAGCACTGGCGTCGTCGCCGCTGTAAATGGCGAACTCTGGCGTCGTGAGACTACGCAGGCGGGTAATTCGATCGAGCTCCCCGGTGGCCTCCTTGACGCCGACGATGTTTGGGATCTCGGCGATCCGCGCGATGGTCTCCGGGAGCATATCCACTGCGGTACGCCCCGGTACGTTATACAGAATCTGAGCAATGTCCACGGCCTCGGCAACGGCCCTGTGGTGCCGGTACAACCCTTCCTGGGTCGGTTTGTTGTAGTACGGTGTCACCAGCAGGCAGGCGTCGGCCCCCGATTGCTGAGCACAGCGGGTAAGCGCAATGGCCTCACTGGTCGAGTTGGCCCCTGTTCCGGCAATCACCGGGATGCGCCCGGCCGCCTGTTCAACGACCAGCGCAATGGCATCGCAGTGCTCTTTCTCGTCCAGCGTCGCGGATTCGCCGGTAGTGCCGACCGCGACGATGGCGTCGGTTCCCTGCGTCACGTGCCAGTCGATCAGTCGGCGGAACGCATTTTCATCAACCCGACCATCGGGGTGCATGGGGGTGACGATGGCGACCAGACTGCCCTGGATCATCCGTAAGGCTCCGCTGAAGATCAACCGGCGAATTGTATCGCGGGCGCTTTTCGGCTGCCAATGTGCATTGCGGCCACCGGCGTCCGAAGCCTACCCGTCCGGCCGTTTCGATGCCCCCATTAACACGGCCAGCTTGAGCCGAATCGCGGCTGCAATTAGAAAACTGGCTACGATTATCAGTAGCGAGGCTGCGATGGACGATTCCGGCGATAGAGTGCGCGAGATCCGAATAAATCCGATAGTCCCTACCGAGTCGGTACTGGTGGCGACCGCGCGCGGCATGCGGCCCAAGAAGCCCGAGGAGCAGGTCAAGCGTGATCTGCGCGACCACGTCGAGAGCTGCCCATTCTGCCGCGGCAACGAGGACCGCACGCCGCCCGAGATCAAGGCCTTTCCACCTGGGCCGGAATGGGACATCCGCATCGTCCCCAATCTCTACCCGGTGCTAGGTGACGAGCGTAGTCAATCGAATATCGCCTTCGGCCTGCAACAGGTGATCGACGGCTACGGTCGGCATGAAGTCGTGATCGACAACCCGAATCACGGGATCGCGCTGCACGAAATGACAGACGCCCACCTGAGCCGCCTTTTCTCCGTCTACCGGCAACGCATGGAGGACCTATACCGCTCCGACCGACGCCTCAAGTATGTGCTGATATTCAAGAACTTCGGGGCAGCCGCGGGCGCCAGCATCGCGCATACCCACAGCCAGGTCATTGCCACACCGGTCGTCCCGGAGAACGTGCAGAACGAGGTTGCGCACAGCCGCGATTATTTTCGCAAGTACAACCACTGCGTTTTTTGCTCCCTGATCGACGAGGCCCTGACCTATGAAGCGACCATCTACGATCGGGAATCGGGTGAAATCCGACGCAAGATCAATGTCGGCCAATATGTGATCGAGCGCGGCCGCCGCTTCGTTGCAATAAAACCCTTTGCGAGCCGCTTCGAGTGGGAGATTCATATCCTGCCGTTGCAGCATCAGGCCGATTTCCTCAAGGCCTCGGTGGAAGATCTGGATGACTTTGCACGCGTTCTGCGGCGCACCATGGCCCGGCTGGACAAGGTAGTCGGCGGCGTGCAGTACAACTTTTTCCTGCACTCGGTCCCACACGGCAGTGAGTTCGAAAACTGCCAGGACAGTTACCACTGGCATCTGGAGATCTGTCCACGCACCAGCATCCCAACCGGATTTGAACTGGGGTCGGGCCTCTTCGTCAGCACCGTGAGCCCCGAACTGGCGGCCGAGGCGCTGCGTGATGCGGTCATCGAGGACGGCTGATGCGGGCACCGGCGGCCGGCCGCCGATGGCGACGATCGAGACAAGGCGCAGACTCGGCAGTACACTCGTCGTATGATCCGACTCTCAACGGTGACCTTTCCGCCATGCCCACGAAAAATAGCCATCTCGTGATTTCTGCCTTGGGCAAGGATCGCCCCGGGATCGTCAACCAATTATCGAAGGCGATCTACGAACTCGACTGCAACATCTCAGACAGTCGAATGACGGTCCTCGGGGGAGAATTTGCCATCCTGCTGATGGTCGAGGGGCCGTGGAACCTGCTGGCCAAGCTCGAAGACCAGGTGCCTGAACTGCAGGACAGACTGCATCTCACAATAACGACCCGCCGGACGGAAGCCCGTGCCGGCAATGCCAATCTCTTGCCCTATGGGGTGGATGTGGTCTCCCTGGACCATCCGGGCATCGTCTACAGCCTGGCGAGCTTCTTCTCGGACAAGAACATCAACATCGAAGACATGACTACCAGCTCCTATGCGGCCGCGCATACCGGCACACCGATGTTCTCGGTTCGGATGAGTATCGGCATCCCGGCAGATATCCATATCGCTGCATTGCGCGACGAGTTCATGGACTTTTGCGACAGCATGAACATCGACGCCGTGCTCGAGCCCATCAAGGGCTGAACCAACTCCAACCTGCCGCCAGGCCGCGCTTCAGGAGGCATCGCAACCATGGCAAACGTCGCCATCGGCAAAAAAGTGCCGGACATCGAGCTGCATTTGACCGGGGATCGCCGCGCCAGACTGTCCGATTTCACCGGCAGACCGCTGGTCCTGTACTTTTATCCCAAGGCCAGCACCCCGGGTTGCACCCAAGAGGGATTGGATTTCACCGCGGCGATCGCGAAGTTCAGGCGCCAGTCCTGCGTGATACTGGGTGCATCGCGGGATAGCTTGAAGGCCCAGGAGAACTTCAAGGCCAAGCAGGGCTTCCCTTTCGACCTGGTGGCCGACAAGGATGAGGAATTGTGCGACGCCTTTGATGTCATAAAGCTGAAGAACATGTACGGCAAGCAGGTGCGGGGCATCGAGCGGAGCACCTTTCTGATCGACGCGGACGGCTCGCTGCGTCAGGAGTGGCGCGGCGTCAAGGTAAAGGGGCATGTCGAAGAGGTACTCGACGCCGTGAAATCCCTGAGTAAATAACCCCGCTGGCAGATCAAGCGAAGACCATGGGCATCAAATCCCGCGCTGACAAAAGGCTGTTCATTCTCGATACCAACGTGCTGATGCACGATCCGACCTCGATTTTCCGCTTCGCCGAGCACGATATCTTCATGCCTATGGTCGTCCTCGAGGAGCTTGACCGGGCAAAGAAGGGCACCTCTGAGGTCGCGCGCAACGTGCGTCAGGTCAGCCGCTTCCTCGACGAGTTGATGACCGCTGCGTCCAAAAAAGACATCGATTCGGGGCTCCCCCTGCCGAGCACAAGCCTGCAGCGCGGCAATGGAAACGGGGACGACGACCGCGGCCATCTGTTCTTTCAAACCCAACTGCAACCCAAGCAGCTGCCGTCGACCCTGCCCGGGAATATCCCGGACAACAACATATTAGGCACCGTACTGGCTCTGGCGGAGATGGCGCCCCAGCGCGACGTAACCCTGGTCTCCAAGGACATCAATCTGCGCATCAAGGCCGCGGTAATCGGCATCCATACCGAGGACTATCACAACGACCAGGTGCTCGATGACGTCAACCTTCTGTACAGCGGGGAGGCAGCGCTGCCGACCGATTTCTGGGAGACCCACAGCAAGGACATCGACTCCTGGCAGGAAGAAGGCCACACCTACTATCGCGTCACGGGCCCTGAGACACCGGATTGGTATGTCAATCAGTGTCTCTACATCGAGGGCAAAAGACCGTTCGAGGCGATAGTGCGCGAGAAAGACGGCCGAGACGCGCTTATCGAGATCGTGGACGACTATCGGTCGGTCAAGCACGCAGTGTGGGGAATCAGCGCACGCAACCGTGAACAAAACTTCGCGCTCAACCTGCTGATGGACCCGAATATCGATTTCGTCTCCCTGCTCGGCACCGCCGGTACCGGCAAGACGCTGTTGGCATTGGCCGCCGGTCTTACTCAGGTACTGGATCAGAATCGTTTCCGCGAGATCGTCATGACCCGCGTCACCGTCCCGGTCGGCGAGGACATCGGATTCCTTCCTGGCACGGAAGAAGAAAAAATGACACCGTGGATGGGCGCGCTGATGGACAATCTCGAGGTGCTCACGCAGACCGAGGGCGGCGAATGGGGTCGCGCAGCGACCGACGACCTACTGCGCTCGCGAATCCGCATCCACTCGCTCAATTTCATGCGCGGTCGCACCTTCCTGAACAAATACATCATTCTCGATGAGGCGCAGAACCTGACGCCAAAGCAAATGAAGACCCTGATAACGCGCGCCGGGCCGGGAACCAAGATCGTCTGCCTCGGGAATGTCGCACAAATCGACACCCCCTATCTGACCGAGACGACCTCAGGTCTGACCTATGTCGTCGACCGATTCAAGCACTGGCCTCACGGTGGCCATATCACCCTGAAGCGCGGCGAGCGTTCTCGCCTTGCCGAATTCGCATCAGACGCGCTCTGATGCGGGGTTAGCCTGCATAGCTCGCCGTTTTTCGTAACCAGGGCGCCGAGACGCTGCGCTGTGGCGGGGCGCACACAGCGCAGCGCGGTGAAGGCGTAGCCGACACTACGTCGAAGCTGTAGCGAGTACGCACCGTCACAGCGAGCGTATCGGGCCGCGCAGTAGGTAATCGGTGAGACAAGCGGGCTCATCTTTCAGCCGTGCGCGCCCTCCGCGGAATAGCTCGCCAGATGCTCGAGCAATAGGGCCTCGG
>JASFJQ010000012.1:0-12982 GCA_050121305.1 Chromatiaceae bacterium | reverse complement strand
ACAAGACCGCGGCCAACGCATTCCATTCGGCCGCGCCCTTGCCCCTGGGCTCCTGTTCAAAGACCGCCAGTCCCTCGCTGAACGAGCGCCGATAGACCGTGCGCTGAGCGAGGCGAGATTTCAGATAGCGGATGCCCGGCAGAGATACCAATGCGGCGGCGGCCTCATCGGATTCTCTGACCGCGCGATGCGTATCGCCACGATTGATGAATCCCAGGATCTCCGGATTGCGTTTGTCGGTTATCGAATCGACGAAGCGCAGGAAACGCTGCGTCGACCAGATGTCGGCCTGGCTCGGCGGCACCGGCACCAACAGGCGATCGGCGATCGAGATGGCCCGCCTCAGATTGTCCATCGACGCGGTGCCGACATCGATCAATACCTCTTCGTGCTCGGCCAACAGGTTGCCACGGTCGCCCATCTGCGCAGAATCCAGCCGATCGACCATCGGCTGAAAACCCTCCTCACGGCGCACCTCCAGGACATCCGTGAGCGTGCCCTGCGGGTCGGCATCGATCACAGCGATTCTTCTTTCCGCCATCGCCAGCCAGATCGCGAGATTGAAGGTGATTGTGCTCTTTCCCGATCCGCCCTTGAGACTTCCGATAACCGTGATCATGCAATCCTCGCCGGTCTTTCAGCTACCGCCGCACCAGCTGCACAGCCCCCCGTCGATGGTGTCTTGGTAGGTTGTCGCCCAACCAGGCAGTCTTGCCCTGCCGGCCGCCGACATGGGGTAGGTATTTGAGGCGACAGGCCTGGTATCCACCGCGGCACGTCCATAGCCCATTGGCCGAAATGCGGTCGCCGAACGCGATGGCAGGGCCCGACCCCCGGTCACCGGCCGCCAGTTCCGATAGGTGCCGCGAAGCGACGTAGGACTCAGACCCACGGGGGCCTCCCCTGGACCGACCCGAGAGACATCGCCGTCGTGCCCCAGGTCGGCCCGGAGACGCGGAGTATAACCGGAGGCTGGCGGATTCGCAGCGCCCGCCGCTGCGTTGGCCCGCCCTACCGGTCGCCAGCTCCCGTAATACGGCAGGCCCCGCGGATCCGCAGGACGGAAACCGAGCCTTTGCGGTGCTGCCGGTATGCGTTGCCCGTGTTGGCGTGGGACTGCCGCGGGGCCCAGCCTGTGTTGCGGCGCCGGAGATGGGCGATAATCCAGCCGCTGGGCGAAGCCGGGCGGCGGTTGCCGCCACGGCTGAGCCGTCATCGCCGGCGGCACCATCCACGGCGCTGCCCCCGGACCGACCGCCTGAAATCCTGGCCCCCAATACAGCGGCATGCGGTGCATAGGGTAGCCAGCCGGGGAGCGGGCCACTGAGGAGCGGTGACTTCGCTGCGGTGCCAAGCGCCTGTGCCGCGGCTGATAGAACCCGGGTGGTGCCGCGGTCTGCGGCCGAAAACCCGGCGCGCCGGCGATCTGCCGAAAGCCGGCACCTTGGGTCGCTGCATAGCCGGGCGCGGGACGCCATTGCGGGCCATAGGCGGCCGCCGACGTGCTCAACAGGCAACATCCGCTGAACAGGATCATTCCGCCGAAAGCAATCGCTTGCCTCTTGGATTTCATAGTCATCCTCTCGTGATTGATAGCCGGCTGCCTGCCGGAAAAATGCAGCGCCAACGGGGCGCTCTGCTAACGCCAATGTGGCCAATAGCCATACCTGACCAGGGGCGGCACCCCGCGCATGGGCAGGCCCGCACTGTTACGGGCCTGAAGTGCCTCATAACGCGGCCGCGGCGCCCTCGGCACGGGCCTGAACTGGGCGTGGAGGCCCGCTGGGTAACGCCGATCGTGCGCGGCCGGCGCGGTGCTCGCCGCGTCGCCCGTCGACGCACGACCGTCAGGCCGGAAACGCAGGCCGAGTTGGCTCCCACGCCCGGCCGGCACGGCCTTGCGGGGCGGCGTGCGCTGTAGCGAAAAGACCGGTCGGGTCTGTCGTCGGGCGTAGCTGGCGGCGCCTGCACGTGAGGTCGACGCAACCGTGGCTGCGCGCGAACCGGCGCTGGCCTGCGGGCGCCAACGAGGGATCATCGGCCGGCGCTCGCTGCTGCTCACGGGCCTGAAGTACGGGCGCTTCGGCTGCGACACAGTGCCTGACCAGGCCGGATAGGCCGCCTGTGCAGCCGACAGGGGTGACATAACCAGACAGGTCAGCGTGGACACCCCGAGCGTGAGACCCAAGCTGAGCAAGCGCGCGACCAAGTTACTCATCCTTCCGGCCTTCAGCCGGTCCCGTCATCGCGTCGGACTCTTCTGGTTACGCAATATATATGAGGTATTGACGCTGTCAACCACAATATATTGTGTATAAGCGCTGCATAACGGCCTTGATAAGCTGTGAATAGCCTGTGCAGCGCAGGCAGGGCACGACACGGAATGGAGACGGGCGTCTGGACTACCACCAAGTCGCCGTCGGAGGCGCGGGCAGGAGTCGCTGTCTCAGTGGCCGATTACAGGGGTGGCGGGTAGGGTCCGTAGCCCGGCAGCGGTGGCGCCCCCAGCGGGTAAGGCATCATCGGGGCCACCCCTGGTTGCGGCGCAGGCGCCATTTCGGACTGCAGCTCTTCGTAGGTGGGCTTGCGCCGTTTGGGGATCGGCCGAAACTGGGATTGCAGCGCGTCCAAACCCGGCCGAGCGGGGTCCGTCGGCGCGAATCCGGGCTGGGCATAGGGCGAGGCGTTGTCATCGGGCCGAAACCGCAGACCGAGTTCCTGGCCGCGCGTGACCGGTACCGCCTTGCGGGACCCCGCGCGCTCGGCCCCGTGCAGCGGCGACGCCGAGGTCCGCGGCCGCCAGCTTGGCGGCGAAGACCGGCGGAGACCGCCGTGCGATGCCGCTGGGCGCGGCGCCCGGTCGACCTGAGCGAAAAGACCCGGCGTCCGGGCCTGAGCGGCCTGTGGCCCGGGCCAGGGCGATAGCACCAGGACTGCCAGGGACAACAGTCCGAGCAAGATGCCCAAGGAAAGTAGCCGCGCGACCAAGATTACTGCCTCCAGGTTGCTGGTCAGGCCGGCAACGCGAGCCGCCCGAGGATAGGGACCCCGCCGACCACATCGCTTCGCCTTCCTTTAGTTTAGACCGTCCCCAGTTGGTTTTCCGAGACTTTTCAATTGGATACCCCGCCTACCTGAGCCCTTTTTTCGGCTCGAGGCGCGACCTGTGCTCGAGGTGGCGCCCATCTTCGGCGCAGATTTTTCAACAGATGTGGGGTCATTCGCCGCCGGCGGCCGCGCCGCGTCCTGCCTGGCGGCCGCCTGTCCGGCCTCAGCAGGCCCCGTACCAGCGCGCTTGTTAGAGAGCTTAGTCGCCTCGGGCTCGGCCACAGCATCTTTCTTGACTGCCCCCTTCTTGGGCTTCGCTCTCTTGGCCGTCGAACGCTTCTCCGTAGGCCCGTTACCTTTCCCTCGCTTGGCCGCCGGCGGCATCGCTGCGCTATCGACGCTCGAGGCATCGAGCACGGGATCGACCACGGCCACCGGGCGATTCAACGCCTTCTCTGCCGCGTCATCCAGCGGCGTGCCTGTATCGGCCGATTGCGTCGCTGCAGCACGTCTTACCGCTGCCTTCTTCTTGCCGCCATTGCCGGCCACCGCCGGCTTGGCCGGCGTCTTGGCGGCTACCCGCGGCGCCGGATCGTTCACCGGCACCGGCCTGGTCAACGCCTTCTCGGCGACATCATCCATCGGGGAAACGCTATCGGCCGCCGCCCTGACCGTCTGCGCAGCGGGTGTGGGCGGCGGCGGGCGCGGCGACACCACGGCCTGTTGCGCCCTGGCAGCCTGTGCGGTCTGCCGGCGCGATTTCCTCGCATGGAGCAGACGACCGATGAGGCCGGCGACAGCGCCGACCGCCCCGATCACCGTGAACAACACACTGGCGAAACCGCCCCAGGCACGCACCCACATCGGGTCACCGACACGCCTGCCCCCTGCCCCACCGGGCGGGGCATCCGGACCCCCCTCTGGGCCCGAACCCCGCGGAAACTTCCGACACTTGGTGCTGCCGGCGACGGCACACAACGAGTCCGCGGCGGCGACACAACCGAGCGGGATGACCACCAGGGTCAAGACGGTCGACACCAGGACACCGGATGCCAGCGAGATGGCCATCCCTTGGAAGATCGGGTCGAAGAAGATCACCGAGGAACCGGCCACGAGCGCCAGTGCGGTGATCAGGATGGGCCGGGTCCGGGTCTTACAGGCACTGATGACCGCATCGACCACGGTGTCGCCTTGCTGAATACGGTGGACGGAGAAGTCCACCAGCAGGATGGAGTTGCGCACGATGATACCGGCGAGTGCGATCCAGCCGATCATCGAGGTCGCGGTGAACTCGCCCCCCCATCCGGCCTGGAAGAACAGCGTATGCGCCGGGATGATCCCGAGCAGCGTCAGCGGGATCGGGGCCATGATCAACGCGGGAATCCGGAAGTTGCCGAACTCCCACACCACCAGGATATAGATCAGGACCAGGGCCGCGCCGAACGCGATCCCCATGTCGCGGAAGGTCTCGTAGGTAACCGTCCATTCTCCGGCCCACTCGATCGCGGACGTCGCGTCATCCGGCGGCGGCCCGGTGTAGTGGATGTGGTCACACAGATCGACACCGTCGGGGGTGCGGCAGCCGAGTTCCTTGAGCTTCTGTTCCACCTGAAGCATGCCGTAGATCGGCGCGGCCAGGCGACCCCCGACATCCGCGACGACGTACTCGACCGGCCGCAGATCCTTGTTATAGATGATGTCCGACTCGGTGCGACGCTCGAAGGTCCCGAGTTCGCGCAACGGGACCGCATTACCGGTGTTCGGCGACTGCACCAGGATATCGCCGAGCCGGTTGATCTCCGAGCGCTCCGCCAGCGGTACCTGGATCACGATATTGATCGGCTCGTGCCCAGCACGCTGCTTGACATCGCCGAGCACGTATCCGCCCAACGCCATCGACAGCTCGCGGTTGATGCCCTCGACCGAGATACCCCGCCGCTGGGCCTTTTCCTGATCGACCTCGAAGTGCCAGTAGTCATAGGGTTCGCGCATGTAGTTGTCGACGTCGCGCAGACTCTCGGTCTGCGCGAATATCTCGGTCAGATCCCGCGCCACCTGGCGACGTGTCTCCGGATCCGGCCCGTGCACCTCGGCGACGACCGATTGCAGCACCGGCGGCCCGGGCGGCATCTCGACCACCGCAAAGCGTGCGCCGCTGCCCTCGACCAGCTTTTTCACCTGTGCGCGTGCGTCCACCGCGATCTCGTGGCTGGAGCGGTCACGTTCGGTCTTGTCCAACAGCTGCACCTGGATCTCGCCCTGCCAGGGGGACTGGCGCAGGTAGTAATGGCGCACCATGCCGTTGAAGTCGAACGGCCGCGCGGTTCCGACATAGATCTGCGCCGCGGTCACCTCCGGCATCCGCCGCAGGCGATCCGCGATCAGGTGGGCCATATTGCCGGTATCTGCGAGCGCCGTGCCCTCGGGCATGTCGAGCACGACCGAAAACTCCGGTTTGTTGTCCAGCGGCAGCATCTTGACCGCTACCCATTTGAAGTAGAAGAAGCTGCACATCAGGACCAACACGCCCCACATCACCAACTTGAACAGGCGTGCCTTGCGGGGGTCGTCGATCATTGGCATTAGGATCCGGCGGTACAGACCCTCGAGCCACTCGGCCTCTTTGTGTTCCCGTTTCTCCGCGCTCTTGAGGTAATGCATGGTCGGCCTGAACATGCCGTGGACTGCGAACCAGGGGGTAAAGGCAAAGGCGGCGAACAGCGAGATCCCCATCGCAACCGAGCCCAGGACCGGGATCGGCAGCATGTAGGGGCCCATCATCCCGGTCACGGCGCCCATTGGCAGCAGCGCACCGATCACCGTCAGTGTCGCCAGGATGGTGGGATTGCCGACCTCCCGTACCGCATCTACCGCGGTCGCGGTATCGGTCTTGCCCTCTTCGAGCCAGCGTCGGTAGATGTTTTCGACGACCACGATTGCATCGTCAACCAGGATCCCGATCGAGAAGATCAGCGCAAACAGGGACACCCGGTCGATAGTGAAATCCAGCAGCATGGCGCACAGGATGGTAAACAGCAGCACCACCGGCACCACGAACAGTACGACGAAGGCCGGCTTGAGCGCGCGAAAGGCGGCCCAGACCAGCAGGAATACGAACATGGTCGCAATGAACAGCTTGAAGATCAGGTCGTTGACCTTCTGCTCGGCGGTCTGCCCGTAGTTGCGCGTGATGCTGACATTGACATCGTTCGGTATCAGGCGGCCGCGCAGGTTCTCCACCCGCTCGATGATAGCCTCGGCCACCTTGACCCCATTCGTGCCCTTCTTTTTGGCCACCGCGATCGTGACCGCGGGGACGCTGACGGCCCGATCGGGGTCCTCGGCCGCCGCCCCGGTGTAATAGCCGACCGTCTGTGACGCATCTTCCGGCCCCTGGCGCACATCGGCCACGTCTTTGACGTACACCGGCAGACCGTTGTGACTGCCCACCTGCAGGCGATTTATGTCCTCGACACCCTCGAGAAAGGCCCCGGATACCACCATCATGTGCGAGCCGCCCGACTCCACCCCGCCCATCTGCTGCTCGACATTCGCGGCAGTGATGGCCTGCGCGACCTGGGCCAGGCTCAGGCCATAGCCGGCCAGGCGCTCCGGGTAGACCTCTATCGTCACCTGCTCTGCGCGCCCGCCCACCACGAAGCTGTCGCCGGTCTCCGGGATCTCCTTGATGTGCTGCAAGACCGACTGTGCCAGTCGCCGCAACTGCGAATCGTCGACGTCGGGCACGCCGTCGCCGTTGTAATCACGTTCTGACCATAGTGTCAGCGTGACCACAGGGACGTCGTCGATACCCTTCGCCTTGACCAGCGGTGGCATCACACCGGGCGGGATCCGATCCATATTGGATTCCAGTTTGTCATTGACCTTGACCAGTGAGTTTTCCATCTCCTCACCGACGTCAAACTGGATGGTCACGACGCCCATGCCGCGCTGACTGGCCGAATAGACGTGATCGACGCCCGCGATCTCGTACATGATCCGTTCGAGTGGCTGCACCGCCAGCGACGCCACCTGCTCGGGTTCCGCGCCCGGATACTGGACGATCAGGTCGACCATCGGGACCGAGATCTGCGGGTCCTCCTGACGCGGCGTCATCAACAGGCCAAGGATGCCCAGCATCAGCATCGCCATATACAGCAGCGGGGACAACGGCGACTGGATGAAGAACTTCGCCATGTTCCCGGCGAGGCCGAGATTGGTCTGCTCGTGCTCCGGGCCGGGAGGCGGCGGGTTGGATGGCGTTTCGAGATCGCTCATGCGCTAGCCTATGTGCTGCTGTCTGGCGCCGACCCCGCAAGGTCGCCGCCTCATTTGGATACCGCCGCCTACTGCTCCCGACGCCTGGCCATCAGGTCAGGTCCCGGATTGGGATAGACGCGATCACCCGGGGCGATACCCGACAGCACCATGGTCATCCCATTGTCCAGGCGCTTGCCCTGACGGATCATGCGCAGCTCGGGTTCGCCGTCCGCATTCTGGACATAGACTACGGGCAGGCTGCCCCGGTAGCGAATCGCCGTACTCGGAATGACCGGCAACTGACTCCTGGCTGGGCCCGAGGTATCGGGTATCCGGACTCGGGCGTACATGCCGGGTTGCGAGACCCCCTGCGGGATATCGAACTTCACCTTGATGGTGTAGCTCTGCATATCCGCCATCGGGAACACCTGGGCCACCCGTACCGCAACCGGATCTGGGTAGTCGTCGAAGGTCGCCGCATCGGGCAGCACGCTCATCGGCTGCAGACCCTGCGCCAGACGCGCCGGCACATCAACCTCGATCTGCAACCAGGTCATGTCGGCAAACTTGAGCATCGGCTGACCCGGCTGCACCGTATCGCCCTCTTCGACGAACTTTTCCACGATGACGCCATCGAACGGCGCCAGGCTTTTGGCATCGCGCAGCTTGGCTTCGATCGCACGGATCTCTGACTGCGCCCGCAACATAGCGCTGCGCGCCTGCTCCATGCGCGTGCTCGATGCATAGAGGTCGGCGCTGCGCTCGGCGCCCCGGTCGCGTTGGCCGAGAAAGCCCTCGGCGGGCCGTGTAAACATCTGGTCGAACAGGTTCGGTATGCCCATACCGCCGGGGCCGCTGCTGCTCTGCGGCGACCACAACTCGCGCGAGTACTGCACACCGGCATTGCGCATCTCCGCATCGGCCGCCGCCAGCTGCGCGAAGGCAGAACTGCGGTTGGCCAGGAGTTCGTCTTCGTCCAGTGCGATCAGCGTCGTCCCGCTGTCGAAGGCCTCACCCTCGACGCCGGCGATAAATTTGACACGACCGGGGAGCTGTGCGGCCAGGGTAACGTCCTTGAAGGGAACGACGGTGCCACTGACCACGACGGTAGGTACCTCGGTCGACTCCTCGACGATGAACACATCCTGATACTCGCCGTTGCGGGCCGGGGTCGACGCCGTGGAGATCACGGCGGCGGCCGCGACGGTGGCAATGAACAACTTATGCATGCTCGATATGAACCCTTTGCGTACATCGGGCGGGCGGTCGCCGCATTGGGCGGGGCCCGGGGGGTGCTGGGTCTTCGGCAAGAACTGTGCCTGGAAGTTGCAGCATCTCCGAACTGGACAGCACCATGAACACCCCCGGAGTGGTCGCCAGAGGGCGCCCGATTAATGGCCCTTCGGCTGCGAGAAACCCACCCTAAGCCCCTGGCTGCAGGCCAAAAAGTCGTCCTGCGCGACGAGCCGCATCGACCCCGAGGACTGCGATTTTGACGCGCAATACAACCTCATTATTATCTGTCAGACGTGGTTACTATTGCAATATTTGGCCACCCCCACGCGAAACCGCGCAGAACTTGCGCGGTCCATCGCGCAACGCGTTACCATGCGAAAAACCGTCGTCGAGGATAATCAGGAGTAGCGCTATGGGTGGTCCAGGTCCGGCAATCGTAACCCGTTTGAAACAGCTGGAAGGTCATCTGCAACAGGAGAATCCCGTCCTGTTGTCCACTGTGCAGAGCTTCCGCGAACTCGACGCGATAGCCTACGACACCGGCCTGTTAAGTCCCAATGATTCCTACGCGACGCAGATACCCTGGTGGCCACTGATCACGGTCCTCGGCACCTTCTCGGCCGGCAAGTCCACCTTCATCAACCACTACCTCGGTTTGAAGCTGCAGCGCAGCGGCAACCAGGCGGTGGACGACAGGTTTACCGTGATTTGCTACAGCAGTGGCTCGAGCACGCACGCGCTGCCCGGGGTCGCGCTGGACTCGGACCCGCGCTTCCCGTTCTACAAGGTCAGCGGGGAGATCGAAAAGGTGGCCGCTGGCGAGGGCTCGCGCATCGATGCCTATCTGCAGCTGAAGACCACGACGAGTCCGGCGCTGCGCGGCAAGATCCTGATCGACTCACCGGGATTCGATGCCGACGCACAGCGCACGTCAACGCTGAAGATCACCGACCACATCATCGACCTGTCTGACCTGGTATTGATCTTCTTCGACGCACGCCACCCGGAACCAGGCGCTATGCGTGACACCCTCGACCACCTTGTGAGCAGCACGATCAATCGATCGGATTCAGGCAAGTTTCTCTACATCCTCAACCAACTCGACACCACCGCGCGCGAGGACAACCCCGAGGACGTCGTGGCCGCCTGGCAGCGCGCGATTGGCGAACGTGGCCTGACCGCGGGCCGCTTCTTCACGATCTACAACGAAGAGGCCGCCAATCCCATACCGGACGATGCGCTACGCCAGCGCTTCGAGGGCAAGCGCGACGCCGACCTCGCAGAGATCCACGAACGCATGGAACAGGTCGAGGTAGAACGCGCCTACCGCATCGTCGGCACGATGGAAAAGACGGCGCGCGGCTTCCCCGAGAAGGTGGTGCCGGCCTTGCAGCAGATGATCACCCGCTGGCGCAAACGCACCTTGATCAGTGACGCGCTGGTCGTGCTGCTGATCGGCGCCGGTCTTGTCGCCTTGACCCACCGCCTCGGCCAATGGGACGGCATGCGGCTCAATGCGGCATGGTGGGACAGACTGACCGCCTCACCGACGAGCATCTATTTCACCGCGCTGGTCGCCCTGCTGCTGTTCCTCGCGATCCATTTCCTTATGCGGCGCATATCGGCCAAGAGTCTGAAGGGTGCGGCCGAGCGCCTCGGTCGCCAGATGGGCATCCGCGGTAGCCTGGGCGACGCGTTTATGCTCAACACCAAGCCCTGGCGAAGTATCTTCAGCCGCACCCCGGCCGGGTGGACACGCCGCAACCGGCGCCGCATCGAGGGGATCCTGGATGACGCGGATCGCTACGTGCAGGAGCTCAACGACCGCTTCACTAACCCGTCCGGCGATAGTCTGGCAGAACCAGCCGCGGCACTGCGCGATCAAGGCCATCAGACGGCGGTCGATTCCGCCGCCCCGGCCGCGGTACAGGCGGTCAAGACCGACTGAGCGGGGTCAGATGCCGCGGATCGGGATCGACCTCGGCGGTACCAAGATCGAGGGTGTGGTGCTCGCGGCAGATGGTGAAGTTCGTCACCGCGAGCGGGTACCCACACCGGTCGGGGACTACGCCGCGACGCTGGACGGTGTTGTCACACTGGTCGAGCGGCTCGAACGCCAGTGCGGGCAGGCATGCAGCGTCGGCGTGGGCACGCCGGGTGCGCTGTCGCCGCGCGACGGCCGGTTGCGCAATTCAAACTCGACCTGTCTGAACGGTCAGGCACTGCATCTGGATCTGAGTCGCAGACTCGACCGCCCGGTGCGTATCGCCAACGACGCCAATTGTTTCGCGCTGTCCGAGGCGCGGGATGGTGCCGCCCGCGACGCCAGATCGGTGTTTGGCGTCATCCTCGGGACGGGCACCGGAGGCGGTCTCGTCATCGACGGCCGATTGGTGGACGGACCGAATGCGATCGCCGGCGAGTGGGGCCACAATCCCCTGCCCTGGCCGACCGACGAGGAGCGTCCCGGGCCGCGCTGCTATTGCGGCAGACGGGGTTGCATCGAGACCTTTCTGTCCGGCCCCGGACTGGCTGCCGACTATCCCGGTGGCATGGCGGTGACCGCGCTGCAGGTCGCGGACCGCGCCGCGACCGGCGAGGCCTCGGCCACCGCCTGTCTGCAGCGCTACGAGGACCGTCTGGCACGCAGCCTCGCGACCGTGATCAACCTGCTGGATCCCGAGGCGATCGTGCTCGGCGGCGGGTTGTCCAAAATCCAGCGCCTGTACCGCAACGTGCCGCGGCTATGGGGGCGCTATGTGTTCTCCGATGTCGTACGGACCCGCCTGGTGCCGCCACGGCATGGCGACAGCAGCGGGGTGCGCGGCGCGGCCTGGCTGTGGCCGCCCGACTGAGCCCTTAGCCCGGAAATCTCACCGATTTCCGGCTGCGGGCGGCGATGCACGCGCCCTGACGAGGCGCACTCGCTTCAGCCGCTTCGACCTAGGAGCCTGCGCCGTAGACACCAGTTTCCTGCGATAATTCAGTCGTCCATCCCGCGCAGGTAATCGACACTGATGCCAACGACCTTTCGCCCCTACACGCCCGATCAGGACTTGCTGCTGCCGCCGAATCTGCGGGAGTGGCTGGCGGCAGATCATGTGGCGTACTTTATCAGTGAAGTGGTCGAGGAACTGGATCTGAGTGCGTTCTACGCGCCCTATGAAGGCGACGGTCGTCGCCGCATGCCCTACGAGCCGTCGATGATGCTGAAGGTGCTGATCTACGGCTACGTCAGTGGCGTGTTTTCGTCGCGCAAGATTGGACGCAAGCTCGAGGAGGACGTGGCGTTTCGCGTGTTGGCAGCGGGGAATTTTCCCAGTCACCGGACGATCTGTGCGTTTCGCAAGCGGCACCTGAAGGACTTCAAAGCGCTGTTTGTGCAGGTGGTGCAGATTGCCGGGGAGGCCGGTCTGGTCAGCCTTGGCACGCTGGCGGTGGACGGTACGAAGGTGCGGGCCAATGCGAGCAAGCACAAGGCGATGAGCTACAAGCGGATGCAGGAAGAGGAACAGCGCCTGGCCGAGGAGATTGCCGGGATGTGCGACCAGGCGGATCAGGTAGATGACGCGGAGGATGGGCGTTACGGTGCCGACCGTCGTGGTGATGAACTGCCGGAGGAACTGCAGCACCGGCAGACACGGCGGGAGAAGATTCGGGAGGCCAAGGCGCGGCTGGAAGCACAGCAGCGCGCCGCCGACGAGGCGCGCGGCCGGCACGCGGACGACGAGCGGCGGCCGCCCGGTGGGCACGGTCGCTACAAGCGGGATTTCGGCGTACCGGACGACAAGGCACAGAGCAACTTCACGGACCCCGAGAGCCGGATCATGAAGACCAACGAGGGCTACCAGCAGTGCTTCAACGCCCAGTTGGCGGTGGACGAGGATTTTCAGATGATCGTCGCGACGACGCTGACGTCGAATGCCAGTGATCAGGGCGTGATGCTGGGCGTGCTTGACCAGGTCGAGGACAGCTTGCAGGCACGGCCGGATTGCGTGCTGGCGGATGCTGGCTATCGCAAGGAAGACGATTTTGTGGAGTTGGAGCGGCGCGGCATCGATGCGTATGTGTCCTTGGGCCGGGAAGGCAAGGCGGCCGGTGAGATCGATGCCGAGGCCTATCCGGCGACCCGCGAGATGGTGGCGAAGCTGGCGACGCCCGAAGGACGGGAACGCTACCGGGACCGCAAGCACATCGTGGAAGCGGTGAACGGCTGGATCAAGCACGTGATGGGCTTTCGACGCTTCAGTCTTCGGGGGTTGGCAGGCGCTTCCGGCGAATGGGATCTGGTCTGTCTGGCCGCCAATTTACGCCGAATGGGCCCGCTGATCGCGTTTGGGTGAGGCAGGAGACCTCCCAAGGCACCCGGCGTGCACCTCGGTTCACGCTCGACCGAAAACCCGACAAGCATCTACCATCGCTCGAGATCGCCATGACC
>JASFJQ010000011.1:0-13035 GCA_050121305.1 Chromatiaceae bacterium | reverse complement strand
GCCGTGAGCCGATAGCGATGCGCCGCCGCTCCACCTTGTGCAGCTCTCCCTCCGGTGCAGCGGTCAGGACGTACTGCTCACGGCCCAGCGGCATAAGCGCTGCCTCCGGTATGGCCAGGGCCTCACGCGGATCCTTGCGCAGCGTCACCTGCATCAGCATGCCGGGCTTGAGCAGACGTTCTGGATTCGGCAGTAGCACGCGCACCTGCACGGATCGGGTCACCGGATCGACGCGGCTGTCGATGCTGCGGACCTCGCCGGTGAACTGGCGTTCACCGTAGGCGCGTGTCGTCGCCACGACCCCCATGCCAGGCCGCAGGTTCCCCAGATAGACATTGGGCACCGCGAGATCGAGCTTCATCTGCGTGTCGTCATCGAGCGTGGTGATCAGGTCACCGGGTTCGACCAACGCCCCGACGCTGATCTTGCGCAGGCCCAGCACCCCGGCAAACGGGGCCTTGATCAGGCGATCCGAGAGACGCGACTCGATCGCAGTCAAGCGCGCACGCGCGGTCTCGAGTTCACGCCGCCGTTCATCCAGCAGCGACTGCGATGCCGTGCCCTGGGTCGCCAGAGACTGCACGCGGCGGTACTGTCGCGCGGCCTCGTCGAGCAGCGACTGGGCCTCTTCCAGCTGGGCGTGTTCTTCCGTACTGGTCATCTCGACCAGCAGCGTATCGGCCGCCACCCGCTGCCCGTCGTCGAAGTACAACGCGCTCACCGTCTCGGTGACGGATGCCGTTAGCTCCACGGACTCGTTGGCGCGCAGCGTACCCAGTGCCTCGATGCGGTCCTCGAAATCGACCCGCTGCACCTCGGCGACGATCACCGAGGTCGGGGGCGCGGCCCAGCCTGGGGTCGCGCACAGCGCCACTATTGTCAGACCCCACCTGGCGACGCCGGCGCAACATTTGAATACAGGGATCACACTTGCCTCGTCTTGCGAATGGGGAAAAATGGCGGGTCGGACCTGTGTCGCGACGACCCCGAAGACGCTTGAGACTCGCGTCCGCGACGATGGTTCATGCAAGTAGTGCTTACTGGGGCTGGAGACCGCGCTGGGTCGTTCAGCGCTTTTTCGGCGGCAAGAGATCCGTAATCGTACCCTCGGCCATCTCTGCGGCGAAGCACACGGTCTCGTTGAGCGTCGGGTGCGGATGGATGGTCAGACCTATGTCCTCCGCATCCGCGCCCATCTCCATCGCGAGCACAGTCTCGCCGATGAGCTCGCCGGCGCTGCGACCGACGATCCCGGCCCCGATCAGCCGCTTGGTCTTGGCATCGAAGATCAGCTTTGTCAGACCCTCTTCGCGATGGATGCCAAGCGCCCTACCCGACGCCACCCAGGGAAAGACGCCCTTCTCGATCTCTTTGCCCTGGGCCTTGGCCTCGGTCTCCGTGAGGCCCATCCAGGCCACCTCCGGATCGGTGTAGGCGACATTGGGGATGGTTATCGGGTCGAACAATGCCGGCAGACCGGCGATCACCTCGGCCGCGGTCTTGCCTTCGTGCGTCGCCTTGTGAGCCAGCATCGGGTTGCCGACGACATCGCCAATCGCATAGATGTGCGGGACATTGGTACGCATGTGCGCATCGGTCGGGATGAAACCGCGTTCGTCGACCTGAACGCCGGCCGCCTCGGCATTGATCTGCCGGCCATTCGGCGCGCGGCCTACCGCGACCAGGACCCGGTCATAGAGCTTCGGATCCGGCGCCTGGTCACCCTCGAACGTCACCTTGAGCCCGTTCTTCTGTGCCTTGATGTCGCTTACCTTGGTCTTCAGCAGAATGCTGCTGACCTGCTTCTCCAGGCGCTTCTGCAGTGGCTTGACCAAGTCGCGGTCGACACCCGGGATCAGGCCGTCCAGCAGCTCGACGATATCGACCTCGGTGCCCAGCGTCGCATACACGGACGCCATCTCCAGACCGATAATGCCGCCGCCGATGATCAACATCTTTTTTGGAATGTCTGCGAGGGCCAGCGCGCCGGTGGAGTCGATCAGACGGGGATCGTCGTTGGGAAACCCGGGGATCTTCACCGGGCTGGAACCGCAGGCGATGATGCAATGTTCGAATTCGACGCGGGTCAGGCCCTCGGCGGTCTGCACCTCGAGGTGACGTGGATCCGCGAACCTGGCGACACCGGTGACGACCTGCACCTTGCGCTGCTTGGCCAGCGCGGCCAGCCCACCCGTCAGCTTGCCGACCACCTTGTCCTTACCGACCCGCATCTTGTCCAGATCGATCCGCGGCTGCGTGAAGCGCACGCCCATGTTTTCCAGCTCGGCGGCCTCATTGATCACCTCGGCCGTATGCAGCAGGGCCTTCGAGGGAATGCAACCGACATTCAGACAGACGCCACCCAGACTGGCGTAGCGCTCAATCAGCACCACCTGTTTGCCGAGATCAGCCGCACGAAAGGCCGCGGTGTAACCGCCCGGCCCCGCGCCCAGCACCACCACCTCGGTGCGGATGTCCGCCACTTCGCCTTGCTTGACCATAAACGCTCCTTTAGCCCGGAAATCTAACCAGCCGATCGACGGCTGCCTGGTAGTCTGTTGAATGGCGATCGAAATAGATCCCAGTGCGCACAATCCAGCTCAATTCGCTGTGTCTCAGTCATCGTCCTATCTCGAACCTGGGGGATCCTCACTTTCCCGGTGAAGCGGACCTCAATCCGGATGCTATTAACGCAGCAAAGCACCGGTGATGCACGGCAACCCTGTCAATGCTGTGCATTGTCCGCCGCACAGACTCCCCTGGCCTCGCCGTGCGGCATGCCGCCGGTCACAACAACAGCCGGCGGATATCCTCCAACAGCAGGCTCAGGTATGTCGTGAAGCGCACGCCCTCGGCGCCGTCGATCACGCGGTGGTCGTAAGACAGGCTGAACGGCATCATCAGGCGCGGCGCAAAGGCCTGGCCGTCCCATTTGGGCTGCATCACGGCGCGCGAGATCCCAAGGATCGCGACCTCGGGGGCATTGACGATGGGCGCAAACTGGGTGCCGCCGATACCGCCCAGGCTGGAGATCGACAGGCATCCACCCTGCATATCGTCGGGTGCCAGCTTACCGGCCCGGGCCTTCGCGCTGATCTCACCGAGATCGGCCGCCAGATCGAAGATGCCCTTGCGGTCCACATCGCGCACCACCGGAACGACCAGGCCGTTCGGGGTATCGACCGCGATCCCGATATGCATGTACTTCTTCAGGATCAGCCGTTCACCATCGGGCGACAGTGCGCTATTGAATTGCGGGAATTCGGCCATGGCCTTGCATACCGCCTTCATCAGGAATGGCATGAAGGTGAGCTTCACCTCGGCCTTCTCTGCGGCGTCCTTGTTCGCCTTGCGGAATGCCTCCAGCTCCGTGATATCGGCCTCGTCGAATTGCGTGACATGCGGGACATTCAACCAACTGCGGTGCAGGTGGGCGCCGCTGAGTTTCTTGATCCGCCCGAGCGGCTGTTCTTCGACCTCACCGAACTTGCTGAAATCCACCTCGGGCATGCCCGGCAGTGCGAGTGCCCCGGTGCCGCCGCTGGCGGGCGCAACGGCGGCCCCTTCGGCCAGCGACCGTTTTACGAAACCCTGGACGTCTTCCTTGGTGATGCGGCCCTTGGCCCCCGAACCCGACACAAGGTAGAGGTCCACGCCGAGTTCTCGCGCGAATCGGCGCACCCCGGGACTCGCGTGTGGCTTGCTGCGCTGCGCATCCGACGGCCGCGAGGCAATGGGTCTGCGCGAGGGCTCCTTCTCGCCCGGCGGGCGGGAGGCCTCCGCGGGCGCGGGAGTCGGCGACGGCGCCGCGGCCTGCGCCGCTTCGGCGACGGCCGACTCGGGTACGGTGGATACCGGCGGCCCGGCGGTCTCGAGCTCGGCGATACGATCGCCCTGGCTCACCTTGTCACCGATGGCGACAGCCAGCGACTTGACCACGCCGGCGAACGGCGCCGGGATCTCCATGGTCGCCTTGTCGCTCTCCAGGGTCAGCAAAGACTGCTCGGCCTCGACCCGATCGCCGGGACTGACCAACAGCTCGATGATCTCGACGTCCTTGAAGTCGCCGATATCGGGCAACAGTACCTCGCGGATCTGCGGTTCTCCGACCGCCGCGCTCGGCGGCGAGGATTCTGGTTCTGCTGGGGGTTCGGTTACGGGGCCGGCTTTGTCCTCGACGGGCGCCGCCGCTGGCTCGATCGCGGCCGCTGCTTCGGGCTCGGCAGGGATTACCTCCAATAGCATCAGCATGTCGCCCTGGTTGACCTTGTCGCCCAGCGCGACCTTGATCTCGCCGACCACCCCGCCCTGCGGCGACGGGATCTCCATGCTCGCCTTGTCGCTTTCCAACGTCAGCAGCGGATCCTCGGCCTCGACGCGGTCACCGGGACTGACCAGGATCTCGATGATCTCGACGTCGTGAAAATCACCGATGTCGGGAAGCAGCACTTCAATCGTCTGGGCCACGTCTTTCTCTCCGTATCACTGTCTGGACGGGTTTATCGCCTGTCGATCAGACAGTTGCAGGGTTGGGCTTGTCGGGGTCGATCTTGTAGGCCTTGATCGCCTGCGCCACCAGACTGCCATCGACCTCGCCGATATCGGCCAGGGCCTTCAGCGCCGCCACCACCACATAGTGACGATTGACCTCGAAAAACTTGCGCAACTGTGCGCGCATGTCCGAGCGGCCAAAGCCGTCGGTGCCAAGCGCGACGAAGTGACGGTCACCGAGATAGGGCAGGATCTGCGCCGGGAAGCTGCGGATGTAGTCGGTTGCCGCAACGGCCGGGCCCTTATGGTTTTCCAACGTCCGGGTCACGTGCGGCACGCGCGGCTTGTCCATCGGATGCAGCATGTTCCAGCGCTCGACATCGATCGCCTCGCGGCGCAGCTCGGTGAAGCTGGTCACGCTCCAGACATCGGCCGCGACGTTCCATTCGTCCTCGAGCAGCGCAGCCGCCGCGATCACCTCGCGCAAGATGGTGCCCGACCCCATGAGCTGCACCCGCTTCTTCTTGCGCGAGCCCTGGCGGTACAGATAGATCCCCTTGATGATGTCCGCTTCAACACCCTCCGGCATCGCCGGCTGGAGGTAGTTTTCGTTCATCACCGTGACGTAATAGAAGACGTTGTGCTGCTCCTCGTACATCTTCTTCATGCCGTCGTGGAGGATCACCGCGAGTTCGTACGCGAAAGTCGGATCATAGGCACGGCAGTTGGGAATGAACGCGGCCTGAAGATGGCTGTGACCATCTTGGTGCTGCAGACCCTCGCCGGCCAGCGTGGTGCGCCCGGCGGTACCGCCGAGCAGAAAGCCGCGCGCCTGCATGTCGCCGGCGGCCCAGGCGAGGTCACCCACGCGTTGGAAGCCGAACATCGAGTAGTAGATGTAAAACGGTATCATGCTGACACCGTTGTTGCTGTAAGACGTCGCGGCCGCCATCCAGGAGGCCATCGCGCCGGCCTCGTTGATGCCCTCCTGCAGGATCTGGCCCTTGGTGTCCTCGCGGTAATACATCACCTGGTCGGAGTCGACCGGTTTATAGAGCTGGCCGACCGACGAGTAGATGCCGAGCTGGCGGAACATGCCCTCCATCCCGAACGTGCGCGCCTCGTCGGGGACGATTGGCACGACGAATTTACCGATCGTCTTGTCCCGCGTGAGGCTGGTCAGAAAACGCACGAAGGCCATGGTGGTCGACATCTCGCGCTCGCCACTGCCCTCGAGCAGGGCCTTGAAGGTGTCGAGCGGCGGGATCGCCAGGGATTTGCCCTTGGCGCGGCGCGTCGGCACATAGCCGCCCAGTGCTGCGCGACGCTCGTGCAGATACTGCATCTCGGCACTGTCCGCGGGCGGCTTGAAATAGGGCGTGGAGTCAATCTGGTCGTCCGGGATCGGGATAGCGAAGCGATTACGGAACGCGCGCAGGGCCTCTTCCCCCATCTTCTTTTGTGAGTGCGTGATGTTTTGGCCCTCGCCGGCCTCGCCCATGCCGTAGCCCTTTACCGTCTTGGCCAGGATCACGGTCGGCTGTCCCTTGTGCCGCATGGCCGCCGCATAGGCCGAATAGATCTTGATGGGATCGTGGCCGCCCCGGTTCAGACGCCAGATGTCCTCGTCCGTCATGTTGGCGACCATGGCGGCGAGTTCTGGGTACTTGCCGAAGAAGTGCTCGCGCACATAGGCGCCACCCTTGGCCTTGTAGGCCTGGTAGTCGCCGTCGACGCATTCTTCCATGCGCTTGAGCAACAGCCCGTCCTTGTCACGCGCCAGCAGCGGATCCCAATAGCCGCCCCAGATCACCTTGATCACGTTCCAGCCGGCGCCGCGGAACACGGCCTCCAGCTCCTGGATGATCTTGCCATTGCCGCGCACCGGCCCGTCGAGGCGCTGCAGGTTGCAGTTGACCACGAACACCAGGTTGTCGAGGCGCTCGCGTGCGGCCAGCGAGATCGCGCCCAGCGACTCGGGCTCGTCCATCTCACCGTCGCCCATATAGGCCCAGACCTTGCGATCCCCGGCGTTTTGCAGGCCGCGGTCGTGCAGGTAGCGCATGAAGCGGGCCTGGTAGATGGCCATGATCGGCCCCAGGCCCATTGAGACCGTCGGGAACTGCCAGAAATTGGGCATCAGCCAGGGATGCGGGTAGGACGACAGGCCATGCCCATCCACTTCCTGCCGAAAGTTGTTGAGCTGTTCTTCGCTGATCCGACCCTCCAGGAAGGCCCGGGCGTAGATGCCCGGCGCCGAATGACCCTGAAAGAACACCAGGTCACCCTCCTGATTGTCATTGGTGGCGCGGAAGAAATGGTTGAAGCCGACGTCAAAAAGGGTGGCGCTGGAGGCGAAGCTGGCGATGTGGCCGCCGAGTTCCGCGGCGAAACGATTCGCATGCACCACCATCGCCATCGCATTCCAGCGCACGATAGAGCGTAGGCGGTCCTCCAACGACTGATCGCCGGGATAACGGTCCTGCTGGGTCAGCGGTATGGTATTCAGGTAGGCAGTGTTGGCGCTGTAGGGCAGATAGGCACCCGAGCGACGCGCCTTGTCGACCAGTTTCTCGAGCAGGAAGTGGGCCCGGTCCGGCCCCTCGTTTTCCAGCACTGCATCGAGCGCATCGAGCCATTCCTGGGTTTCCTGAGGATCGAGATCGGGTTTCGCTGACATATCGCTGAGATTCCGCGTCGGAGAGGGGGTTGCAGTGCCGACGCTCGCGAGTCACGCCCGGACGCCGTACCTGCCGAAGTAAAGCAGACGCGGCATTGGCTTACTAGATCGAATTTCCTTTTTTCTTTTTTTCAGCGACTTAGCAATTTATTTTCTGTAGACAATCGTCCTATAAATTTCTCCGCCAGCGGCTAGCCTGCATAGCTCACCGTTTTCCGTCGCGAGCGGTCGGCCAAAAAAAAGCCCGGCCTTACGGCCGGGCGCTCATTCGATCGGAGGTGAAAACGCAGTCGATCAGTACTGCTTTGGCGCGCCGGCCTGCACCGGCACCCGACGTGCCTCCATCTGCTTCTTCATCTCTTCCATTTGGGTCTTCAATGCAGCCTGGCGCTCCGCGAACCGGGCCTCCACGGCCGCGCGACGCTCCTCGGCTTGGGCCTCCACGGCAGGTGCCTGGGCCGCGGTGGCCGGCGCCTGGACTGCGGCGGCCGCGTTCTCGGTCGCAGGCGCTGCAGGCCGTTCGACGCGAGCCATTTCGGGCATCATCGGACGCTCAGGCCGTGCCATCTCGAACTGAGGCATCTGCGGACGCTCAGGCCGTGCCATCTCGAACTGAGGCATCTGCGGACGCTCAGGCCGTGCCATCTCGAACTGAGGCATCTGCGGGCGCTCGGGGCGGGCCATCTCGAACTGAGGCATCTGCGGGCGCTCGGGGCGGGCCATCTCGAACTGGGGCATCTCCGGGCGCTCGGGGCGGGCCATCTCGAACTGAGGCATCTCCGGACGCTCGGGGCGGGCCATCTCGAACTGGGGCATCTGCGGACGCTCGGGCCTGGCGAACGCCGGGACCGGCCGTGCGGCAAGCTGCGGCGCGACATACGGAACCTGTGGCGCCTGTGCAGCATATTGCTCCGCCGCTTTGCGCTGGGCCTCCTGTGCGGCTTTGATGGCCTCGGCCTGCTGTGCAGCGAACTGCTCGGCCGCCTTACGCTGGGCCTCGACCGCCTTGGCCTGTTGCTCTGCCATGGCCTCCTGCTGCTCGGTCGTCATCGTCGGTGCGGCGGCATAGGGCGCATTGACGCCGTAGTAGGGCGCTGCCCAGTAGGGCGCGCTGTAGTTGTAGCCGCGGCCCCACCCGTCACCGTAACCACGGAGGTCGCCATAGCCGCGCATGTTGGTGCGGCCGCGACCCGAGAAATTCATGCTGAAATCGCCGGCACCATAGGCGTCGCCGTAGCCATCCAGCACGCCATTGGTGTAGGCGTCACCATAGCCGTAACCGTTGTTGGTGTTCGGGCCGTAGCCATTACCCCACCAGGCGGAAGCGCCTGCGGAGGCGGCAGCAACGGCGGCGGCCACCGCGATTTTGGTCAGTTTGCTCATTCGATCGGTCCCCAAGTAAGTGTTTCTGAAGATATCGGGTGGCCTACGACCCCATCCCGGGTATCACGCCGTGTCGACAGCGTGATACCCGGACTGAGTTGTGCACATCCGTGTGCAGCGATGCGTCCTAGCAAGGCCGGTAGCCGATTGATTACTCGGCGGTCTCAGCCGGAGGCGCTGCAGGCGGAGCAACCGGCGCCATCGGCGCGCCATAGCCATAGGGGGCATAGCCGCCGTAGGGCCCGTAGCCACCCCAGTAGGGGGCGCTGTAGTTGTAGCCGCGGCCCCAGCCGTCACCGTAGCCGTAGCCGCTGCCGTAGCCGCGCATATTGGTGTTGCCGCGGCCAGACATGTTCATGCTGAAGTCACCGGCACCGGCGGCGTCGCCGAGGAAATCACCCGTGGTGTCGCCATAGCCATAACCGCGACCGTACCCACGGTTGTAGTTGTTATCCCAGCCGCTGCCACCCCAACCACCAGGACCGCCCCAGCCACCAGGACCGCCCCACCAAGCCGATGCAGATGCCGAAGCGGCGATAAGCGCTGCGGCTGCAGCAATCGTTGTGAATTTCATAGTGTCGATCTCCCAAAAATGGAACATGAAGTTGAATGTTGTACTGCAGGGCCGTCTGCCATTCATCGACCCTGCGCATAGTATTTTAGAGTTTGCTTAAATTGTCAATTAGTTTTTTGGTCCGACGCCCTCTTGCACACCTTGGCATGACGCAGTTCCGCCGGATCGGCGGGGCGGCAGAAAAAGAAAAGCCCCGTGATCGGGGCGTTTAGATCTTGGTCCAAGGCGGCGCCGGTCTATTCTGCCGGCGGGCTGGCATCGTATTCCTCCGGCGGATAGTCGAACTCCTCCGGCGAATAGTCGAACTCCTCCGGTGGATTACCGTCGTGGACCAGGTTCTCACGGCGCTGCAGGAACGCATCGCGCACGAACGAGTAGCGATCGAGTGCGGCCTGCTCAAGGACCCGGCTCGCGCTGAGCAGCTCCGCCCGCGTATCGACCAAGTTGAGACCGCGTAGCCCCCAGCGCACGGAATCGTCCTCGATATAGGTGACAGGGTCGGTGAAATAATCGCCTATCAGGCCGACCGCATCGCGACCGGAGCTGGGGCCAAACAGCGGCAGCACGAGGTAGGGACCGGCACCGAAGCCCCACACGCCCAGCGTCTGGCCAAAGTCTTCGTTGTAGCGGGGAAGATCCATGTTGCTCGCGACATCAAACAGCCCCAGGACGCCCAGGGTGGTATTGACCGCGACCCTTCCGACATCGCTGAACGCGCGCCCGACCTTGAGCTGCAGCAGGTTGTTGACCGCCGAGCCGACATCACTCAGATTGTTGAAAAAGTTGGTGACGCCCCGGTCTACCGGGGCTGGGGCGATGTTCCTGTAGGCGAGCGCCAAGGGTTCCAGCATGGCACGATCGAGAAGATCGTTGAAACTAAAGACCGCCCTGTTCAAGTCCTCAAGCGGATCTCGTGGGTCGGGATAGGGCCCACTGGCACAGCCGGCGACACCCAGTATCGCCCCGAGCAAGAACAACCGCGCCGTCTTGCAGAACAAGGCAGCTGACTTCATCGTTTTTTCCTTGTTTTTGGTGATCCGCCGGTCAAGTGTACCCTCGCCCGACTTCCCGCATTATAGGCATGCCGACGATCACAAGACAGCGTGGCCAGGCCCTCTCGGCTTCGTCATCCGCGCCATCGTTCGACCCTGAATCCCTGGCCGCGCAGCCCGGCGACCAGCCCCGATTCTCCTCCGAGGTGCATCGCACCGACCGCGATAAGCACCGGCTTCGACTCCAGCAGCTCTAAGATTCTGACCAACATACGGGCGTTGCGTTCGTCGATCAACGCCCTATCGAACCAACGTATCACCGCCGACGGCATCTGGGCGTACTGGGCCCTCGCGACCGCATCGAGCACGGCGAGATCGCCGCGCAGGAAGGCGGAGGTCAGGTCCTCCAGGAGCCCCGGTAGCCGCTCCGCATTTTTTATCATTTCGTCCAGCAGGGTCAGCTGCAACGCCCACGGCATGCCTTCGAACACGGCCAATTGTTCTGCCGCACTTTCCAGGCCCACGACACGACGCTGCCGTTCCAGCGCGGCCAGATAGATCTCCATATCGAGGAAGCGTCCGGTCTCTGCGGCCGGCATGCCCATCACGGCCGCAGCCGCCCAGGGCTTCAGTCGATTCAGCACCGCGCTGTCGCGGCCAAGGGCCGAGGCCGCATCGACTAGCGCCCCGAATTGCTCCGGCCCGATCAAGGCACGCAGGCTCTGGTGCTGAGGCAGCAGCGTGGCCGCACCAACAGCGAGCATGGTGACCGCATCGGGCAGCAGCTCTACCGCGACCACCTCCACCTCCTCGATCAAGGGCAAGAACTGCGGCAGCAGCGCGGTCACCCGGGGATCCTCGCTGTGCATGGTGCCAATCAGATAACTCGGTGAGGCGAGATCGGCGCGGCTGATGCGATAGACAAGGCCGTCGGCGATGGCTGCCGACGGCAGACCCGGGGCGAGCAGCAGCGTGAAGCAGAGCGTCGCCATCAGACCGACCCTTGGTTTCGCTATCGTACGGCGCATTGGTTATCCTGCCGGGAGTGGAAGACATTACCGATAACACGGCCATCAATCGGCGATTTCGCGGTTACCTGCCAGTAGTCGTGGATGTGGAGACCGGTGGGTTTAATGCACAGACGGACGCATTGCTGGAGATTGCCGCCGTCATCCTGCAGATCGACGAGCAAGGACGCCTCGGACCGGGCCAGACAGTCAACTGTCACGTGCAACCCTTCGCCGGCGCCAACCTCGATGCCAAGGCGCTCGCGTTCAATGGTATCGATCCGGATCACCCGTTCCGCGGCGCCGTTCCCGAGCGCGAGGCCCTCGACCAAATCTTCGGACCGATCCGCGCCGCGATCAAGGCGACCGGCTGCAAACGGGCCATCTTGGTCGGCCATAATGCATTTTTCGACCTGGGGTTCATCAATGCCGCGGTCGCGCGTACAGCCTATAAACGCAATCCCTTTCACCCGTTCAGCACCTTCGACACCGTGACCCTGGCGGGTCTGGCCTTCGGTCAGACGGTACTCGCGAGGAGCGTTATCGCCGCTGGAATTGCGTGGAATGCCAACGAGGCACATTCGGCCCTTTACGACACCGAGAAGACCGCTGAACTCTTCTGTCACATCGTCAATCGTTGGGATGTGCTGGCCGACGACCGGCCTTGGTTGAGCGCGTCAACCGACGGCTGACCGAAAAGGCATCTGGCGGCCGTCGCGGCCCGGTTTCGGGGTCGCTGGAAACGAGGGGCCGGCATCGGCCACTTCGCTCCTCATGAAGCCTCAATGCAACAAAGGCGGCGTCAGCCCTCGGATTCTTCCGCAGGCCATTTCTTCGCCGCCTCGGCGACCGCCTTTTGCAGGTCGCCGCTGCTATGCATCTCCAGCGTGATATCGCAACCGCCGATCAATTCACCGTCGATGTACACCTGCGGGAAGGTCGGCCAGTCGGCAAATCGCGGCAAGTTCTCAAAGATCTCTGGATCCGCCAGTACATTGACGTAGGCGAACTTCGCCCCGCAGTCCTGCAGCGCCGCGGCGGCGCGCGACGAAAAGCCGCATTGCGGGAACTGCGGCGTCCCTTTCATGTAAATGATGATCGGGTTGTTCTCGACCTGCTCTTTGATTCTGTCAAGCACATCCATTTCAGCACCTCAGGGTTTGTGTCGATCGGACATCGCCACGAGTCCGACAACCGGATTTTTCAGACTGGATAGTGTATCAGTCGTGCTAGCCCTTAACCCGCGACACTTGTCGGGCAATCCTCAAGGCTTCAATGGGCATTGTCGATATGCCGCTGCAGCCAGAACTCCAATAGCGACAGATGCCAGAGCTTGCTCCCCATGATCCGCGTGTGATGCATCTCCGGCGCCTCCAGAAGGCGGTCGACATAATCGCGATCGAACAGCCCGCGCTGACGACAGGCCCGCGAGTCGAGTATGGCCCGCATGAACTCCAGAAACTCGCCACGCACATACTTAAGAGCCGGCATCGGAAAATAACCCTTCGGTCGATCGATCACCGCGTCCGGCACAATGCCGCGCGCGATCCGCTTCAGCAGGTGCTTTCCCCCCGACTGTAGCTTGATAGGCACCGGACACCGCGCCGCAACCTCGACCAGCTGATGGTCGAGGAAGGGCACGCGGGCCTCGAGCCCCCAGGCCATCGTCATGTTGTCGACCCGCTTCACCGGATCGTCGACAATCAGGGTCGTCACGTCTAGTTTCAGCACTGCATCGAGGAAATCGTCTGACAGCGCGTCGTCGAGCCGCGTTGCGACATAGGCGGCCGTGTGATCGGCACCGCGGTAGGGCCCGGTCACCATGCGCAAATACTCGTCATGGTCACGATCGAAATAGTGTTTGCGAAACCTTTCCAGGCGCGAGCCCTGAGTCTCGGCGAGCATGCG
>JASFJQ010000010.1:0-13770 GCA_050121305.1 Chromatiaceae bacterium | reverse complement strand
CCTTCGACTATCCGGCCCAGGGGCTGTGGTATGTACCGCGTGATATGCCGCCACCCCAGGATCCAGGCTATACGGCGGCCGTAGTCGAGCAGGCCGTACCGATCCTGCAGGCGAGCAGCGGCCGCGCCTTTCTGCTGTTCACCAGCCATCGGGCGCTACGCCAGGCCGCTGATCTGCTCGAAGACCGGGTGACATTTCCGCTGCTGGTGCAGGGCAGTGCGCCCAAGGCCGAGCTGCTCGAGGACTTTGTCGATCACGGCAATGCGATTCTGCTCGGTACCGCGAGTTTTTGGGAGGGTGTCGATGTGCCTGGCGCAGCGCTGTCGTTGGTGGTGATCGACAAGCTGCCGTTCGCATCCCCCGGCGACCCGGTGCTGCAGGCGCGTCTGGATGCCATCCGTCGGCACGGCGGGAACCCCTTTATGCAGCACCAGGTACCCCTGGCAGCAATCGCACTCAAGCAGGGTGCGGGACGCCTGATACGCGGTACCGGGGATCGCGGCGTATTGGTGATCTGTGACCCGCGTCTCCTGAAGAAGGGCTACGGCCAGGTGTTTCTGGACGCGATGCCTGCATTTGCGCGCACGCGCGATCTCGACCAGGTGCTGGCCTTTTTCGATTAGCCGGCATAGCGAGATTTTCAGGTTAGACTCTCGCACCACACAGGCGACGGAGGTGCGGGTGCACCAGGGATCATCGACCACAGCTTGCTTGCTTCTCGCATTGCTGGGCTCGGCCTGGGCATCGAGCTCATATAAGTGCCGGCCCCCGACTTCACGCTACAGGACATGGATGGCGAGGATCATGCGCTGGGCGACTTTCGCGGCAAGGTGGTGATGCTCAATTTCTGGGGTACCTGGTGCCCACCTTGTCGGCGCGAGATGCCGTCTCTAGAACGCCTGTACAGAAATTACAAGGATCGCGGCCTGGCGGTGGTGGCCGTCAATCAATGGGAGGATCCAGACCTGGTCTTCGAGTTCACCGGCCGACTGAGTCCAGAGCCGACGTTCTCGATCCTGCTCGACCGCGAGTGCCGGATCGCAGAGCAGTGCAGCGTCAAGGGCCTGCCGGCCACCTTTCTGCTCGACAAGGAAGGCAACATCCGCTTTCGTGCAATCGGCGGCCGCGAGTTCGATCACCCCGCGGTCGAGTCCTTGATCGAAGGGTTGCTGTAGGCCCGCCGCACGGCCTAGCGCGCCGCGCAGGCGCCGCGATCCGGCATTTCGACCCTGCCGCGGTCGCCCAGCGCACCTATCGGCCGCGCCCCAAGCATAGAAGAAAATCTATAGAAACCAAAGATAGGATTTATTTGCTGGATCTAGTCTACCCTATCTATGCTGCGCGTCGCATCAACGAAAGCCCACCGAACAGCCACCCAACAATCGAACAGGAGTTGCCCATGGCCGTAAAGACCTATGACGCCGGTGTTAAAGAATACCGCGACATGTATTGGACGCCGGATTACGTACCCTTGGATACCGACCTGCTGGCCTGCTTCAAAGTGACGGGTCAGCCGGAAGTTCCGCGTGAAGAGGTGGCCGCCGCCGTGGCAGCAGAGTCCTCCACCGGCACCTGGAGCACGGTGTGGTCCGAACTCCTGACCGATCTCGAGTACTACAAGGGCCGCGCCTACCGCATCGAAGACGTGCCAGGCGACCCCGAGTCGTTCTATGCCTTCGTGGCCTACCCGATCGACCTGTTCGAAGAGGGCTCGGTGGTCAACGTGCTGACCTCGCTGGTCGGTAACGTGTTCGGCTTCAAGGCACTAAAGCATCTGCGCCTCGAAGACATCCGCTTCCCGATCGCCTACATCAAGACCTGCGGTGGCCCGCCGGCCGGTATCCAGGTCGAGCGGGATCGCCTGGCCAAGTATGGCCGCCCGATGTTGGGGGCCACCATCAAGCCGAAGCTGGGTCTGTCTGCAAAGAACTACGGGCGCGCCGTCTACGAATGTCTGCGCGGTGGTCTGGACATGACCAAAGACGACGAGAACGTCAACTCGCAGCCGTTCATGCGCTGGCGCGACCGCTTCGAGTTTGTCGGCGAAGCCATCCAGAAGGCCGAGCAGGAGACCGGCGAGCGCAAGGGCCACTACCTGAACGTTACTGCCGCCACGCCGGAAGAGATGTACAAGCGTGCCGAGTTTGCCAAGGAGGTCGGTTCGCCGATCATGATGCACGACTTCCTGACCGGTGGCTTCACCGCCAACACCGGCCTTGCGAATTGGTGCCGTGAGAACGGCATGCTGCTGCACATCCACCGCGCGATGCACGCCGTTATCGACCGTCACCCGAAGCACGGCATCCACTTCCGCGTACTGGCCAAGTGCCTGCGCCTGTCCGGTGGCGACCACCTGCACACCGGTACCGTGGTCGGCAAGCTTGAGGGGGACCGCCAGTCGACCCTTGGCTTCGTCGATCAGCTGCGTGAGTCCTTCGTGCCGGAAGACCGCTCGCGGGGCGTCTTTTTCGATCAGGACTGGGGTTCGTTGCCGGGCGTCTTCGCGGTCGCATCCGGTGGTATTCACGTCTGGCACATGCCGGCACTGGTCACCATCTTCGGTGATGACTCCATGCTGCAGTTCGGTGGTGGTACCCAGGGTCACCCGTGGGGCAACGCGGCGGGCGCCGCGGCCAACCGTGTCGCCCTCGAGGCCTCCGTCAAGGCCCGCAACGAGGGTCGCGAGATCGAGAAAGAGGCCCGTGACATCCTCACCGAGGCCGCCAAGCACAGCCCGGAGCTCGCGATCGCAATGGAGACCTGGAAAGAGATCAAGTTCGAGTTCGAAACCGTGGACAAGCTGGACGTCGGTTGATCCGGCCAGTAACGGCAACTCACCCAGTCACGAATACAGACAGAGGAAAACGCTATGTACGGCCATGAGATTGGCGATTACCAGACTGCCCAAACCCTCGAGACCTTTGGCTTTCTGCCCAAGCTGAGCCAGGAAGAGGTGTATGACCAGATTGCCTACCTGATCGCGCAGGGTCTGACCCCGGCTATCGAGCACGAACACCCGAGCCGCTCCTTCGACCACTACTGGACGATGTGGAAGCTCCCATTCTTCGGCGAGAAGGATATGAACAACATCATCGCTGAGCTCGAGGCTTGCCGCCGTTCCTACCCGGATCATCACGTTCGTCTGATCGGCTACGACAACTACTCGCAGAGCCAGGGTGTGTGCTTCGTGGTCTACGAGGGCCGCGGCTGATCCAGGCCGGGGGCGCACGCGCACCGGGATTCGACGGTTACAGACGATTTTAACGGGGGCC
Source organism: Chromatiaceae bacterium (assembly GCA_050121305.1). Taxonomy (GTDB): domain Bacteria; phylum Pseudomonadota; class Gammaproteobacteria; order Chromatiales; family Chromatiaceae; genus Thiosocius. Next base: position 10,498 of record JASFJQ010000010.1, on the reverse strand, counting down.
ACCATGGCACAGAGCCAAACCACCAGAGCGCTAGCATTGGCAAGGCGCAAGGCCTTGTCCAGCGCCGGCAAGGGTGCAATGTCCGGCACTAGCTCGGAGCGCACCCGCGCCAGTATGCAAACCGCGACCGCCGCGACACCGGCGCCGATGCCGGCCGCCGCGCCGGCCCGGGCGCGCGCTCAAGTCGTCGCCCCGTCTACCCAGTCGGGCAACAGCACGCGCGCCGTCGCGTTGGCGCGACGCAAGGCCCTGTCGACACAGGGCAAGCGTGCCGATACCAGCACTGACCGCACCACCCAGGGTGGCCCCAAGGCCCGCAAAGCCGCGGCCATGGCCGCTGCGGTGCCAGCAGCGAAGAAAGACGGTTCCTGTGGCTGTGGCTGCAAGGACCGCGAGCGTGCCGACGGCCCCCCGGCGAGCACACCAGTGCCGAGCCTGCGTGCTGCCCGGGCAAAACCCGCTCAGCGCCGTACGGTGGCGCAGAGCAACCCAACGCGGGCCGCCGCTCTGGCGCGTCGCCAGGCGCAATCGACACGTGGCAAGGCGGGCATCACCAACGGCAGCGTCAGTGCCGCGCAGACCGCGCGTGCGGTCAATCCGGGCCTGTCCAGCCGCGAGCTCGCGCGGGAGCTGCGCGCATTGCGCAGCCGCAATGGCAAGTCGGGCGGTACACAGCGGCGCGGCGACTGCAGCGGTAGACGCCGTCAGCGCCCGCAGGAGAAAGAGCAGGGCCCAGCCCAAGACCAGCCCTGGAAAGTGGGCGCCAGTTCGACCAGTCATGGTCAGTCCGTGACAGGTACCATGGTCGGGCGCAGCCCGTCGGTCACCGGCGATGAGCCGAGCACCTGCCGTGCGGTGACCGGGACCGAGTATCTCGGTGCCGACATGTTTCGCGCTTTTTGCCAGACGGAGCCGGCGAGGTCCCCGCTACGCGTCGGCGTCAGTGCGACCAGTCGTGACAACACCGTCACCGGCAACGAGGTCGGTCGCAGCAGCAAGGTCACCGGCGATGAGCCGGGCACCTGCAAGCGCATTACCGGCAACCAGTATGTCAGCCCTGATCAGACCCAGGCCTTTTGCGGCATCACGCCCGAGCCGAGTCCGGCCAAGGTAACCCGTGTCGAGACCAAGAAGGGCAAGGGTGTTACCGGCAGCAACGTCGGTCGCTCCGCCAGGGTAACCGGCGACGAGGCGGGCGCGGACCGCTTGACCACCGGGACGCAGTATACGAAGCCGAGTGATATCGGCGGTGCCCCCAAGAAGGTCGGGACGAGCGCTACGCTGCGTGGCGGCTATGTGACCGGCACCACCGTGGGTCGTCGGCAGCAAATGACTGGTGACGAGGCGGGTAGCTGTCGCAACGTGACCGGCGATGATTATATCGGTCGCGAACAATACGACGATTTCTGCGAGGCAGCCCCCGCGCCGCAGGATAACAAAGTAGGCATGTCCCGCACCGCGGGCGGCAAGCTCGTAAGCGGTACCTTGACCGGACGCTCTGGACGGGTAACCGGCGACGAGCCCGGTTCCTGCAAGGCCATCACCGGCACACCCTATGCCGGTCTCGAGCAGGCGTCTGATTTCTGTGAGACACCGCGGCAGCAGGAGATCCAACAACGCACGCGCCCTAGCGCACGCCAGGCCGGTATGCCCATGACCGGTCAGCAGCCTGGTGTTGGCGGCAAGATGACCGGTGCGGACAGGGGCGCCTGTGAGACCGTGAGCGGCACCCCTTATGTCGGTGCCGACCAGATGGCCGATGCGTGCCCGGCGACGCCCGCGCAGCCGGGCAGCCCCGACTTTCCCCAGCCGCTGGGCGACGTCCCCTGGGGGAGCTTCAGTGTCGAACCGCCGGCGCATGCCTCCGAGGGGCCACGCCAGACCTCGGCGGTGACCGGTTCGCGCTATGAGCAGGGACACATCACCGGCCCGTTCGGTAAGGCCGTCGGGAAGGTCACGGGTACCGAGGAAAAGCGCTTTGGTACGGTTGGTGGCGCCGCGCCGGCGGCACCGGAAACCCGTCCGCAGGTTGAGGGTCGGGTCAAGCCCCGCATCAGTGGCGAGGGCATGGATGCGGGTGCGCGCATCACCGGCGACGACTGGGATCGTGGTGATCACGTCACCGGGACAGAGGGAAGGTCGTCGACACGTCGTAATCCGACGCGCCGTGGCGGTCCGATGGGCGCGATGGACTTCCGCAGACTGGAGCCGCGCAACGATGACCTGCCAGATCCGGTAAGCAAGGTTACCGGCAGCAGCGGCAACACCGAAACCGGTTCGCTGATCACCTACAGCGGCGGCGCCCGCGGCTGAGTCGCATAGCGTTAACTGGATCTGCAGGCGGAATTAGACGACATGCAACGCGCCCACCCAAATCGTGCCAGACCGCACCGCGGAGGGCTGGGTCGTGCGCCCCTGCGACGACCCGGTGGGGTCGGCTCGGTGGTCACCCGGGTCGCCGGCGGCGGTGACGCGGAACATCCGCTGGTCGACCAGCGCGAGAACGCACGGCTGTTCCAGTACGAAGACGGCGTCAAGCAGTCGTTCGACAAGATCAAGCCGGTGCTGAAGCAGATCTCGGCGTTCCAACACGAAGCGGATTTCGAGCAGCGCGCGCAGCAGAGGTCCAGACAGGAGCTTGGTTTCAATCTGCCGCAGGAGCTCCTCGCCGATGCCTGGGTAAGCCGGCTCGACATGAAGAGGCTGTTCGCCTGGTGCGTGTTCGAGACCTATCGCCGTTATTGCGACGAGTTCTTCAGCCAGGATCCGCTCGCTTCAGCCGCTGCCGGGGACTTCGCTGAGTTCTTGCAGGGTTGCGGTTTCCATACCCTGGACATCTCACCGTGCGCCGATGGTCGCGTGGCCCATGTGATCCGTTATGTGTTGCGCCTGCCGCAAGATCAGGTGCGCCGCAAGTCATACGCCGGTGCGACTTTCGATGTGGAAGACAGTATCCAGAAATGGGTCGAGGTCGAGATGCTGCGTTATCGGGAAGGTCGCCCTAATCTGGCCGATGCCCCGACCCGTTACCTGAAGGCCGTGGTCTATCACTTCAGTTCAGTCGATCCCGAGCATCAGGGCTGCGCCGCACACGGGTCGGATACCCAGCTGGCGGCCGCAGAGGGCTTGAAGCGACTCGAGGCCTTTCGCGAGGCGATCGAGAACAGTTATTGCTGCGGTGCATCGATCGATCTGCTCCTGATCGGCATGGATACCGATACGGACTCGATCCGGGTGCACGTGCCGGATGGGCAGGGCCGGACAGATCTCGGTAGTTACGTCGATAGCAAAGCCCTGTTCGGCGAAACCGCCCGTCTGGGCCCAAGCGAGGCACTGGCCGCAATAGAGCGGGTTGTGGCGGGCGCCGCCAACGACACGCAGGCGGGTATGCAACGCTTTATCGTAAGGCTGCTGGAGAACAATTTTTCGCAGATCGCGTATGTGCGCGCCTATCACGGCGCCAGCTACGACGACATCGGCCATGCGGAACGATTCATCGGCGCCGGCATCGGCTTCGAGGAGGTGCAGCTGCGCAACCTGATGTATTTCGCCTACCTCAACACCGTTGAGGAAGCGGCCAAGGACATGGACGTCGGCATCAAGATCTTTTCGGGTCTGAACGCCGCCCATGGGTTGCCGGTGCCGGTCGTGGTGCGCTTCGACTACCACGGCCAGGTGCCTGGGGCGAAAGAGCGGGCTGTCGAAAGATGCGATCAGGTCGCCAGGGCAGTGACCTCGCGCTACGCCAAGATTTTCGAGCGTGGGCTGCTGCACGTGATGCAGGTCGTGCGGGATTGCACCGGCACGGGTCCGATCGAGGTTGTCGATTGTTCGGTAACGGCCAATGAATTTGCGGGGGCGCACTAGATGAAGATCTGCCAGGTCGAGCGCCCATTGGTAGCGACCAACCGTATTGCGATGATGGAGCACAAGCACCTGCAGGTGGTGATCGACGGCTCCTCCAAGTTGGTGGCGGTGGATGCCGTTGGCGCCAAGCCCGGCGACTGGGTGATCTGCGTCGGTAGTTCGGCCGCACGTGAGGCCGCCGGCAGCAAGGGTTATCCGAGCGACCTGACTATCGTCGGGATTATCGACCACTGGCCGCCGCACGGTGAAGGCGTCGACGCGGACAAGCAGGCCACCGACGGCAGCCCCGAGGGTCCGGAGCGCGGGGCCGCTGACGAGAATGGCGATCAGCCAGCCGGTGCAGGCTGATGGAGATCTTCCAGGTCGAGGGTACGCTGGTATGCACCCAGCGCATCGAGGGGCTGAAGCATTCGAGCCTGCGCGTCTTGAAAAGCGCGAGTGGGTCGTTGCAGGTTGCCGTCGATCCAGTCGGCGTCAATCCGGGCAACTGGGTATTCACGGCGAGCGGTTCGGCCGCGCGCTATGCGGCGGAGAGTTTCGAGGTTCTGACCGATTTGACGGTGTGCGGAATCATCGATAACTGGCCGCCGCCGAAAGAGACGCCGGATTCGGCTGGTGCCCCGGCATCGGCGTGAAACTGACGAGTTCAATTGACAAACAAGTCACTAGGAGACACGAGCATGGCAACTGAAATCAATGGCATCGCACTGGGCATGATCGAGACGCGCGGACTTGTTCCGGCTATCGAGGCCGCGGATGCCATGACCAAGGCAGCGGAAGTCCGCCTGATCAGCCGCGAATTCGTCGGCGGCGGTTACGTCACCGTGATGGTCCGTGGCGAGACCGGTGCGGTAAACGCGGCGGTACGTGCCGGGGCAGACGCCTGTGAAAGGGTCGGTGACGGTCTTGTGGCCGCACACATCATTGCGCGCCCGCATCGCGAGGTCGAGCCGGTGCTCGGCAACAAGCAAATCTGACGGCCATGCCCCGGCGTGGTCGCGCGAGTGTGATTCATTTACTGAGAAAACGGAGAGACAACGATGGCTAACGAGAACTACGGAATTGCGCTGGGTATGATCGAGACCCGTGGCTTGGTACCCGCAATTGAGGCAGCGGATGCGATGACCAAGGCCGCCGAAGTCCGCCTGATTGGTCGCGAGTTCGTGGGCGGCGGTTACGTGACCGTATTGGTCCGCGGAGAGACCGGTGCGGTCAACGCCGCGGTGCGCGCGGGGGCAGACGCCTGTGAAAGGGTCGGTGACGGCCTTGTGGCGGCGCACATCATTGCCCGTCCGCACCGTGAGGTCGAGCCGGTGCTGCCGACCGGTAGTGTGGATTCGAGCGCTGCCTGATCATTCGCCCCTGGTTAGAGGGGCCAGGAAAGAGTTCCCATGACCTTCGGCATGGTCGCTGACCAACGGGTGCTTGGTTACCTTGGACGGGCGCTCAGCCTCGAGCTGTCTGCAGTGCAACTGTACACTGCGCAGGCGCGGCTGGCCGAGAGCTGGAGCCTGTCGGAAGCGGCGGAGCGGCTGCGCGCCGAGGCGCACGAGGAGATGACGCATGCCGAGCGGATCATCGCCCGTATGCTCGCCCTCGGGGTAGCCCCGGGTGCCTCGCAGCTGCGTCCGGTCGGACTGGGTACGAACCTCTCTGACATGCTGCGCCACGATCAGGCCTTCGAGATGGAGCTGGTCGGCCTGTATGAGGACGCGGTGCGGCACTGCAGCCGGGCCGGACTGTCGGAGGACAGGTTGTTGTTCCAGGCGCTGCTCGAAGAAGAACAGGCGCATGCCCGTGAACTGGCCGCGTGGATCGGTCAGCTCGAGAGCGGTGTGAACCAGCGGCGCGATCCGGGCGCCGCGTTCTAGGGGATGGTGATTATGAAACACCAATGGCAGGAACGCGGCCGGCCGGTGCGCCTGGAGCGGCGCTACGAATTCGACAGCTATCAGGCACTGCGTGATTTCCTCGACCAGGCGGCCGCGCTGTCCGAGCGGGAAGGCCTCTACCCTGACATGGGTTTCGGCCGCAATTACGTCAACATGACGATACATTCTGACGAGTCCAGCGGCGCGCTCGAGCCGCTGCAGCATCGACTCGCCGAGGCGCTCGATCGCCTCATTACCGATCAGATAGACTAGGGCCAGCGATGGCGACGATCGCGCTGGTCGGCAATAAGGGCGGGGCAGGCAAGACCACCCTGTCGGTCAACCTGGCGTCGGGCCTGAACCGACATGAATCGACGCTGGTACTCGACGCCGATCCGCAACGCTCGGTATTGCAGTGGCGGGCGATGGGCGAAGACCCGGGACTGGATGTCGTCGATGCCGTCGACGATCTACCGGATGCGGTCGCCACCCATCGCGACGGGTTTGGACATCTGGTGATCGACTGCCCGCCCTCGGTTGAGGCCCCGCAGACGCTGACCGCACTGCGCCTGGTCGACGTGGCCCTGATCCCGGTGCAGCCATCGCCGCTGGATATCTGGGCCACTGTGCACATCGAGCGCGAAGTAGAGGCCGCACGCGAACATAATCCGGGCCTGCGCGCGCTCCTCGTGATCAACCAGCTCGAGCCGAGAACCCGCTTGTCGCGGATGATGCGCCAGGCCCTGGCCGAGCTGAGCATTCCCGCCGCCCAGACCGCCGTGCGGCGGCGCATGGCGTTTCGTATGAGCGTGCTCGAGGGCCGCAGCGTGTTCGACTTCGGCAGCCAGGGCAATGATGCCGGCGCCGAGATTCAACAACTGATCGAAGAGGTTATGGCGTTATGACGGAATCCGACAAGACCGGTGAAAAGCTCGCGGCGTCGATTCGCAAGACCAAGGCCGGCACGGCGACCCCGACCACAGCTGCTGCACGCAAAACCGCGCCAAAACGTGCGCCAAGCGCCCGCCCGGCAGGATCCACACGGCGCAAGCCGGCGCAACAGGCCGCCGCGTCGGCCGATCCCTATCATCACGGCCAACGCGTCTGGCCGGACTGATCCGGATGCCCGCGCACCCCGCTCGCCGGGCGCCGGGCCACACTTGGCTGTTGCGACAGGGCGGCCGGCTGCGCTCGGATGTCTAGGTTGAACGACAGGGGTTACACGCCGCCGGCGGCGATGCCGGACTACCTGATCCGACATGCCACGCTGCGCCAGTTTCAGGTGTTCGAGGCCATCGTCCGGCTGGGCAGCTTCACCCGTGCGGCCGAAGAGTTGTTCTTGACCCAGCCGACCGTGTCGATGCAGATCAAAAAGCTCGCTGACGCGGTCGGCCTGCCGTTGTTCGAGCACGTCGGGCGCAATGTCAGGCCGACCGAGGCAGGCCTCGAACTGTACGAATCGGTACGTCGCATCCTCGAGACCCTGGCCAATCTCGAGATGAAAATGAATGACCTCAAGGGCATCCGGACGGGGCGGCTCCGCCTGTGTGTCATCACGACGGCCAAATACTTCGCCCCGGAGCTGCTGGGCGAGTTTTGCAAAGAGTATCCGGGGATAGAGGTCGCGCTGAAGGTTACCAATCGCGACCGCATCATTGAGCGCATCAACGCGAACGAGGACGATCTCTACATCATGGGCCAGGCGCCCTCGGAAAATACGGATATCGTCGCGTTCCCGTTTGCACCTAACCCGCTCGTGATGCTCGCACCACGGGGCCACCCCCTGGTCGGCCAGAAGAACATCCCTCTCGCGCGTATCGCCGAGGAACCCATCATCCTGCGCGAACCCGGCTCCGGTATTCGCGACACCATGCTCAAGGCCTTCGACGAACGCGGCCTGAAACCGAAGGTACGCATGGAGCTTGGAAGCAACGAGGCAATCAAGCACGCGATCGTCGGCGGCCTCGGGCTATCGGTGCTTTCGCTGCATACGCTGACGCTCGAGGGCATCGACGGGCCGGTGGCGATGCTCGATGTCGAGGGCTTTCCGATCGTGCGACAGTGGTTCATCGTGCACCCGCGCGGCAAGGAGCATTCCGTGGTAGCGCAGGAGTTCCTGCGTTTCGCGCTGAAGATCGAGCCGCGTATGCGACAGCGTGTCGAGGCGATGCTGCCGAGTTATAAGAAGTCGGCCGACAAGGAGGTCAGGGTCACGAAGAAGAAGGTCGCAAGGCGTCGGCGTCAGTGAGCGGCGGGCTGCAATCGACGCGTCTTTTCGACCATACGGAGGGTCGACCGATTGTTGTTGAAGCGGGGAACGTCGGCCAGGGCGACCCAGCGTACCTGGTGGGATTCGTCGTTGCCCGGGATGGCTATGTCGTCGTCCATCTCGACGAGGAACCGGATGTCGTAATGGGTATGGCGCGGGCCGCGGGGGCTTGCCGGGATCGTATGCACGTCCACATCGAATACATAGTCGCCCACCAGACGGATGTGGGACGGATCGAGCCCGGTCTCCTCGGAGGTCTCGCGCAGCGCGACGCGCAGGATGTCGGCATCGCCGTCGGCATGCCCCCCGGGTTGGAACCACTGGTCGTGCTTGCGGTGGTGGAGCAGCAAGACATGGGTGCGGAGGGGATTGACGACCCAGGCCGAGCCGGTCACGTGGCCGGGCCAGAGATCGCAGTGAAAGCAGTCGGTATGGGCCTCCACAAAGGTCCGTGTGCGCGCGATGTAGGCGGCCTCGTCCATGAAACGGCTGCGGTGGCGGTCGAGGAGGTTGAGCAGCTCGCGTCGATGCATGCAGACCCCCGCGGGTTCAGTCCGCGACCGGGTTTTCGATCGCCGCGATCGCCGCTGCGGCCGCCTCGTCGATGTCGCCTTCCTTGCCGGCCAGCGTGAGGCGGCCAAACGCGCCGACCGCGCGGGCATCGACCAGCGTGACGTTGGACGCCTTCTCGGCCTGGTTTGCCGCGTAGATCACGTAGCCGGCGGGCTCGGTTTCGAGGATGAACATGCTCTGCCCGGGCAGGATCATCGAGCCGCGTCGGTCCTGGCGGTTGATCAGCACCGTATGGTCTGGCGTCATGCCGCGAATGGTCTCCTGCCATGCGATACGCGGTTGCTGGCGGTCGCTGTGCCGTGCCCTCAGGTTGGCCAGCAGGATGCGTCCGGCCTCGCGTACGTCATCCTGATCGCGCTGGTGGATCACCATGGTGCCGTACTCGCGCTCGACGACCTGTTGGGCGAGGTGTACGCGGGTCGCCTTGAGCGCGATGTCGGTCAGCCGGTGGACGGCCATGCCCGGCGAGACCTCGACCCATAGGCAGGCGTCTCCGGGGACCGGCAGAAAGCCTTGCGACACCGTGGCCATGTACTCGGCGAGTTGTGGCTGCAGCGAATCGATATAGACGTAGGTGCGGAGCTTGATCACTTCGGGAGCCCATCAGGTGTTCGCGGTGGGCATCGTGCCGCGCTGGTTCCGTTTGCCGCTAGAGCCTCTCGCATCGTCCTGCCCGGGTGCCGTTTAGGCCGGAGACGGCGCCTGGTCCGGGGTGTGGCCGCGGCGCTCGTCGAGATACGCGCTTGCCTTTTCCAGGGCCTCCTGCCGCGTGGTCACCACGTGGTCCATCGTGACCGCCTCGAGCAGACCGAGTTTCTTCAGTCGGCCCTTGACGTCGCCTTCGGCCCCGACGATGTAGACCGGCAGCCCCTTGCCGAGGTCCTCGAGAATGATCTCCTCCAGTGCGAGCGACGACGACACGCCGAGCACCGGCACGTCCGTGAAATCGACGATCAGCGCCTCGTGGTCGGTCAGCACGGCGTATTGTCGCGAGATGGCCTTGGCTAGGCCAAAGGTCAGCGGGCCACCGAGTTCGAAGATCAGGATCCGGCCCTCTGCACGGTCCATCAGCACCAGTTCGTCCCGATTCAGGTCCTGGAGTCCATGGGCATGCCGGATCGCCTTGATCGACGCGCTCTGCAGGCGGCTCATGCGCTCGATGGTGAGCACGTTGGCGACAAACACGCCGATCGCGACCGCGGTGATCAGGTCGACGAACACCGTCAGGCTGATCACGCCATACATGATCGCGGCGGCCTTCAGCGACACGCGGTGCGCACGTTTCAGAAACCCCCAGTCGATGATGTCTACGCCCACCTTCAACGCGATACCGGCGAGCACCGCGAGTGGGATCTGGGCGGTCAGCTCGGCCGCCCCCAGGACGACGATCATCAACAAGATCGCCCGGGTCAGACCGGAGAGCGCCGAACGGCCGCCGGCCTGGATGTTGACCACCGTTCCCATGGTCGCGCCGGCCCCGGGGATGCCGCCGAACAGCCCGGAGGCCAGATTGCCCACGCCCTGGCCGAAGAGCTCCTTGTTCGAGCTGTGCTCCTTTCGGGTCATGTTCTCGGCGATCACCGAGGTGAGCAGGGCATCGATGCTGCCCAGGACCGCGAGCACGAGTGCGTCGATGACCATAAGCTGCCACTGTGCCGCGCTGAACATCGGCAGCTGCAGTTCGGGTAGCCCGGTCGGAATCTCGCCGATACGACGGATATCGGTGTCGGCAAGGATCCAGACAGAGACGAGGCTGCCGATGACCAGCGCGATAAGCTGCGGTGGCAGAATCCGCCGCCAGCGCGCCGGGAAGAACAGGATCAGGCCAAAGGTAAAGGCCGCCAGCGCGGTTTCCGCGGGCTGGATACTCGCGACCAGCTCGGGCAGTGAATCGAGCGTACCCAACACGCCGCCAGGG